>JACDAO010000156.1 GCA_013695405.1 Acidobacteriota bacterium
AGGCCTGGGCGTGCTTCGAAAGATCGTCGTAGATCACCAGCGCATGCCGGCCGCTGTCTCGGAAGAACTCGCCCATCGTGCAGCCCGCGTACGGGCTGATGTACAACATCGGCGCCGGGTCGGAGGCGCCGGCCGCAACCACGATGGTGTAGCGCATCGCGTCTGCTTCCTCGAGCGTCCGCACGACCTGAGCGATGGTCGACTGCTTCTGGCCGATCGCGATGTAGATGCAGAGGACCCCGGTGTCCTTCTGGTTCAGGATGGCGTCGACCGCGACCGCGGTCTTGCCGGTCTGGCGGTCGCCGATGATCAGCTCGCGCTGCCCGCGCCCGATCGGGACCATGCCGTCGATTGCCTTGAGGCCGGTCTGCAGCGGCTCGCGCACCGGCTGGCGGTCGACCACCCCGGGCGCAATGCGTTCGATCGGCAGCAGGTGCGAGGCGTGGATCGGCCCCTTGCCGTCGACCGGCTGGCCGAGCGCGTTCACGACCCGCCCGAGCATCTCTTCGCCGGCCGGCACCGAGACGATGCGTCCGGTGCGGCGCACGGTGTCGCCCTCGCGAATCAGCTTGTAGTTGCCGAGGAGCACGGTGCCGACGCTGTCTTCCTCGAGGTTGAGGGCGAGGCCGAACACGCCGTGCGGGAACTCGATCATCTCGCCAGCCATGGCTCGCTCGACGCCCTGCAGGCGGGCGATGCCGTCACCGATCGAGAGCACGGTGCCGACTTCGGCGACATCCACGTCAGACTGGAAGCCACCAATCTGCTCGCGGATGATGCGTGAGATGTCGTCTGCTTTGATGGTCATACGTCAGGGGGTGAGCCGGAAACGGCGTCGGGCGCAGGCACTCAGGCCTGGGTCGCCAGACGCTCCTTCATGCGGGCGAGTTGTCGGGCAAGGCTGCCGTCATAGACGACGCTTCCGGCCCGGGTGACGACTCCACCGACGAGTGCGGGATCGACACGCACGGTGAGCGTGACCTGCTGCCCGGTGGTGTCGGCCAGCGCCGCGCGCAGCCGCGTCAGCTGCGCGTCGGTGATCGGCACGGCCGTAGTCACCTCGGCGTCCAGCCGGCCGTCGAACCGGTCGACCAGCGCCTGGAGCGCGGTCGTCAACAGGTGGACACCATCGAGTTGGTGCCGGTCTGCCAGAATCAGCAGCGTCTGGCGGGCAGCCGATGTGAGTGGGAGATCGGCGCTGACCTGATCGGTGATGGCGTGCTTGGCGTCGGCCGCCACGAATGGCGACAACAAGGCGGCCTTGAGCTCGGCGTGTCCTTCGAGCCGATCGTCGAAGACCTGCAGGCCTTCCAGCGTCGCCCGCGCATCGCCCTGGGCGCGGCACACCGCAAACAGCGCGTGCGCGGCGCGCCTGGCGTCATGTGGGGTCATTGCACCTGCCCCATCTGCGACGCGTAACGGTCGACCAGCGTCGACTGCTCGGCGGGAGTCAGCGTGTCGCGCAGGCGGGCCTCGGCCACGCCGATGGCCAGGTCAGCGGCAAGGGCGCGCAACTGCGCGGTCGCGCCGCGCGTCTGACTGGCAATCTCGCGCCTCGCCTGATCGACAAGGCGGTCGCGCTCCACCATCGCGGCGTCGCGGATCCGGGTGCGCTCGGCCTCGAGTTCCTGCGCGCCCCGTAGCTGCAACTGTTCAAGCTCGCCGGGCAGCGCCTGCAGCTTGTGCTCGATCTCGGCCAGTCGTGCGGTCGCGGTCTGCCGCATCTCGGCGGCATCGACCAGGTCCTTCCGGATCTGGTCGCGCCGGGCGGCCAGGTGCGCCACCAGCGGGCCACGTCCGAACCAGTACAGCACCGCCGCAAGGATCGCGAAGTTCGCCACACGCGCCAGCGTCGCCCACCGACTCTCGCCATGCGCCTGGTCGTGTCCGGCCTCGGCGGCCAGCGTCCCGCCTTCCGCGCCCCCGTGCGGTGCAACGCCATGGCCCTGAGCCCGTGCCGGTGCCGCGTGCGCACCGCGTGCCGACACACCGGCTCGTGCGTGGCCGTGGACGCCTGGCGCCGGTCCGGGCTGCGCCTGAACCGCCTGAACCGCCGGTGCCACAGCGGCCAGCAACCCAGCGACCGTCAACGTCGCACCGATCCGCCACGCCGACGCCGCACGTGTCTGGGGATTCACCGGCCGAACCATCACGCGACGCGCCCCGCCAGCCGGTCGGCAATCAGGCGGCCCAGATGGTCGGCGTCCTGCCCCAGTTGCTGCCGCGCCTGAGCCGTCTCGGCGGTGATCGTCGCGCGCGCCGTGGTCAGATCCTGCTCGGCCTGGACGCGGGCCGCCGCGATCATCGCGACGCGTTCGTCCTGCCCCTGTTTGCGCATGTCCTCGAGTTCGCGATAGAACACCGCGCGGGCGGCCGTCGTCCGTGCATCGAACTCTTCACCGGCGCGGCGCGCCTCGGCGGCACTGCGTTCGGCCAGCACCCGCGCCGATCCGACGGCCTCCTCGCGGGCGTGGATCACGCGCAGCAGGGGCTTGAAGAACAGCTGTTGCAGGATGACCGTCAACAACAGCACGAGCGCGATGACCCACAGGACCGACAGGTCCGGTAACACGGTGCCTCCGGGATTCGACGTGGACGGGACCGCCCCGTCGCAGACAAAGGCGCGGGCACAGGGATGAATCCGGGCGCCCGCCGCAACACTGATTTATACCATTATTCGAAAAACACTGGCAACTACGAGCGTTTTTACGCGTCGGCCCGACCGGCGGCGCGGGTCAGTCGATGTAGACGGCAGCGCCAGCTGAACCCGCTTCGTCGACGTGGCCAACGATCGCGGCATCGATGCCGGCATCACGCAGCGCCCGACAGGCGGCCGGTGCCGAGTACGCCGCCACCGAGGCCAGCAAGCCGCCGGACGTCTGCGGGTCGAACGCCAGCGCCGCGAGATCGTCGGGGAGCGGTCCGAGCCGGACCGACGGGCCGAAATGCGTGCGGTTGTTGACCAGGCCGCCGGTCCGATTGCCGAGTGCCAGCGCTCGCGCCCCGGGCAGCAGAGGCACGTCCGCCATGGCCAGGTGCAGCGAGACGACGCCGGCGGTGGCCATCTCGCTGGCGTGACCGGCCAGGCCGAAGCCGGTGACGTCGGTGCAGCCGTGGACGTCCGCCAGTCGCGACAACAGCTCGGCCGCATCGCGGTTGGTGCGCTGCATCGAGGCGATCGCGCCAGCCAGCGTGACGGCGTCGGTACGGTCGAACTTCGCAGCCGTCGCAATGACGCCCGTCCCGATCGGTTTGGTCAGGATCAGGACGTCGCCGGCACGGGCCCCGCCGTTGGTCCAGATGGCGTCCGGCGCCGCCAACCCGGTCACCGCGTAGCCGAACTTGACCTCGGTGTCCTGCACGGTGTGGCCGCCGAGCAGGGCCACCCCGCACTCCTGCAGCACCGACATGCCCCCGGCGAAGATCGCCCGGATGATCTCGGTCGCGAAATCCCGGGCCGGAAAGGCCGCGATCGCCAGCGCCGTGATCGGCCGGGCACCCATGGCGTAGACGTCACTGACCGCGTTGGCGCCGGCAATGCGGCCGTACGAGAACGGGTCATCGACAATCGGCGTGAAGAAATCGACCGTCTGCACCAGCGCCACGTCCCCGACGACGAACACACCGGCATCGTCCGCGTTCCGGTAGTCGACCAGGACACGGGGATCGGTAGGCACGGGCAGATCGCTCAGCACCTGAGCGAGCTCGCCAGCGGCGAGCTTGCTCGCTCAACCAGCGCAGGCGGCGTAATCGGTCAGTCGTTTCATCATGAGCTCGCGGACTCCAGGAATCTGCCCGCGTTGGTATGGTAACTCTTCGCTTACTTCTCGAGCAGCAGGTCGAACAGCCGGATCAATTCCTGCTCGCTGACGAACTCGATCTCGAGCTTTCCACCCTGCCCCTGACGCCTGATCGCGACACGGGTGCCGAGCGCGACGCGCAGTCGCTCTTCGGCGTGCCGGGTGTGGACGTCACTGTCCGGCGCGGCCCCCGACGATGTTGGCGCGGGCGGCGGGGCGGACACGCGTCTGGCCATTGCTTCGGTGGCGCGTACCGACAGCCCCTTGGCGACCACCTCGGCCGCGGCGCGGGTCAGCAGGTCGGGCGACTCGATGGCCAGCAATGCGCGGGCGTGACCCATCGACAGCTCGCCGGTCGCCACCCGCTCTCGCACAGCATCTGGTAACTTCAGCAAACGCAATAAGTTAGCAATTGTCGCGCGATCTTTGCCGACAGCGGTCGCGATTTGTTCCTGGGTCAGGCCCGACTCGTCGCCGAGGCGCTTGTAGGCCTGCGCCGCTTCGATCGGATTCAGATCCTCGCGCTGGATGTTCTCGATCAGTGCCACCTCGAGCATTCTTGCGTCGTCGACGTCACTGACCACGACCGCGATCTTCAACAGCCCGGCCATCTGCGCCGCCCGCCAGCGGCGCTCACCGGCGACGAGCTCGTAGCGATCGGCCTTGCGGCGCACCACGACTGGCTGCACCAGGCCGTTGGAGCGAATCGAGGCGGCCAGTTCCTCGAGTTTCTGCTCATCGAAGCGTACCCGCGGTTGCCGCGGGTTGGGGTCGATCCGGTCAAGGTCGACTTGCGCAGGAAAATCGCGCCCGTTTGCGGCGATCGACGTCGATTCCGCGGCTGGTCGAGCTGGCGACTCGGGAATCAGGGCGCTGAGGCCTCGGCCGAGTGCTGGCCGCCGATCGGTCTTGGTGGACATGGGCGTCAGGGGCGGGACACGGCCTGCGTCGTTCGCACGCCGCCGTTCCTGTTCAGCAGTTCGAGGGCGAGCGCGACGTACGCGTCGGCGCCCTTCGACCGCGGGTCATACAACAACACTGGCAGCCCGTGACTCGGCGCCTCGGCCAGCCGCACGTTCCTCGGTATGACGGTCGTGAACACCTTACTCTCGAAAAACTGACGAATCTCCCGCGCGACCTGGGCGCTAAGGTTGGTGCGCTCGCCGAACATCGTCAGTACGACGCCCTCCACGTCAAGGCGCGGGTTGAGCGCTTGCCGCAGCCGCGCAAGCGTTGCCATCAAGTCGGCCAAGCCTTCCAGCGCAAAGTACTCGCAGTGCAATGGAATGAGCACGGTGTCGGCAGCGACGAGGGCGTTGAGGGTCAGCAACCCAAGCGAAGGCGGAGTGTCGATCAGAATGAAGTCGTAACGGGCGCGAATCGGGCTGAGCAGCGCCTCCAGGCGGCGTTCTCGGCGCTCCATCGGCACCAACTCGACTTCTGCGCCGGCCAGGTGGCGCCCCGCCGGGACCAGCGACAACCCGTCGACGGGGGTGGAGAGGATCGGCAGCGGTGCGTCGCCGACGAGGGACTCGTATACCGTCGCGCCAGTGGGCGACTTCTGCCCCAGCCCGCTCGTCAGGTTGCCTTGGGGGTCCATGTCCACCACCAGTACCCGCTGATCGGCCATAGCCATCGATGCGGCCAGGTTGATCGTGGTCGTGGTCTTGCCGACGCCACCTTTCTGGTTGGACACGGCGATGATCTTGCTCATCAGATGTGGCGGCTGTCGGACGGCAGCGGAACGGGCAGGATGTGTCAGCGCCTGCCGCAAACGCCAGCATCGAGTTGATTGGGGCCGTAGCACGCCGGTTGATGTTCCACGTGGAACAAACGGCTGGCTGTTCTGTAACAGGCGGCGGTGTTCCACGTGGAACACGCTCCTCAAGCCGTTCTTCGGAGCACGAGCAACCGACTCCGCCGCGAGGCGACCAGCGGTAGCTCGCACTCCATCGCCAGCCCGGTATCGGCCGGGAT
>JACDAO010000158.1 GCA_013695405.1 Acidobacteriota bacterium
GGTCCTGACGATACTGGCCGGTAATCGCAGCCGTGCCGTCGGCAGCCATCTCCGCGAACGCGCAGTGCATGACGTCGAGGTAAGCGCCCAGCAGCGCTGTGGCGGTTCGCAGGATCTCTTCGGGCGACGTCAGGCGCCGCAACTCGGCGTGCAGGACCTCGAGGAAGTGTCCCCGCGTCGCCAGGCCGGTCATGATGCCGCGGCGTGTGTCCTGATGAGCTGCAGGAAGGCCGCGACGTCGATCGGCTTGGCCATCAGCGCCGTCGGGCAGGACTTCGGGACGGTGCGCGGCGCGGCGGTGACCATGATCAGCGGTCCGAGCCAGTGCAGATCGTCGCGCAGGTGGGCGCAGAGCGAGCACCCGTCCATGCCGGGCATCATCAAGTCGGTGACGACCAGGGAGGGGCGGCAACTGGAGGCGATCTCCAGCGCCTCGTGGCCGCTCGACGCCGTCAACACCGCGTACCCCTGCAGCTGGAGGAGCGTCCGGACAAGGTCGAGCGTGGACGCATCATCGTCCACCACCAGGATCGGGGCCACACCTCCGGGCGTGCAAGTCACGTTCCCTTCGCCGTCACGTGACTGACACGTGAAGCAGGCGCTGGAGCGGTTCAAGGGAGCGGCGTAACGAGACACGATTGACTTCCTGCTTGACGTAAGGGGTTTGTGCAGTCACCGTTGCGGCAGCATTCAGGCGCAACCTGCCGCACCTCGTACGGCGTCAGATGGCTGTGTCCGGGAAGTGTGACGCGCTCCCTTCTCACGCGTCGGAGACCCACCTTATGCAGGTTCATCTGATCAACCCCAGCCACGTGTCCTTCGGTGTCGGCGTGATCACGCCGCGGTGGCTGTACGTGCTGGCGGCGGCCACGCCCGCGCAGTACGGGGATCCGCGGCTGACCGACGAGACGCTCGAGCCGCTCGACCTGGCGTCGATCGCCCCCGGCGACATCGTCGGGATTGGCATCCACACCGGCAATGCCCTGCGCGGCTACGAGATCGGCCGCGCCGCCCGGCAGGCCGGCGCCTCGGTCGTGTTCGGCGGCATCCACGCGACCTTGTTCCCCGAGGAGGCGCACTCGCTCGGCGGCGCCCACGCCGTCGTCAAGGGCGACGGCGACGTCATCTGGGGGAGGGTGCTCGGCGACGTCGTGGCCGGTCGGGCCGAGCTCGTGTACGACGGCGGGCGGATCGCCGGCGACGAGTTCGTGCCGGCGCGCTGGGACCTGCTGCCGCCGCGGGCGTACATGTGGGCCTCGGTGCAGACCGTCCGCGGGTGCCCGAAGCATTGCTCGTTCTGCTCGGTGTGGCGCACCGACGGGCAGACGCCCCGGCAACGCTCGGCCGACGTCGTGCTCGAGGAGATCACCGACCTCCGCCGTCGTGGCTTCCGGTTCATCGCCCTGGCCGACGACAACTTCTACCCGGTGTCGGCGGCCGACCTGAAGATGGCCGCCCGCCGCGCCGACGGCCGGGAACTGGCCCGGCTGACCGGCCTGCGCGAGGAACGATTCGAGCTGATGGACCGGCTGTCGCGCCTGCCCGACGACATGGTGTTCTTCACCCAGATCACCATGGAAGCGGCCGAAGATCCGGAGTTCCTCGACGCCATGCGCAAGGCCCGGATCAAGGGCGCGCTGGTCGGGGTCGAGGCGGTGACGCCCGAGGGACTCAAGGACGTCTACAAGCCGTTCAACATGGCCGGTGACGCGCTGGTCAAGCAGCTGCGGACCTTCCGGGAGCACGGCGTCCACGTCCTCGGCTCGTTCATCTTCGGCCTGCCGAGCGACCGGCCGGCGACCTTCGAGGCGACGGCGGCGGTGGCCGAGCAGGCCAACGTGACGTTCGCGCAATTCGTGATGCTGACGCCATTCCCCGGCACCCTCGACTTCGCGGCCTGGGAGAAGACGCAGACCTCGCCCGAGGAGATCGACGGCATCCCGGTGACCCGGCACTGGCTGATCGAGCAAGGCAAGCGCCCGAAGGTCTACGTGCCGCACCCGGTGATGGAAGCCGACGAGATCCGTCAGCGCACGCAGGCCGTGTGGGACCGCTTCTACAGCCTGCCGAGCATCTGGAAGCGCTCGAGCTGTGTCACCAGCATGAAAAGCCGGCTCGCCTTCGTGCTCATCTCCAAGCTCTACCGGCAGATGTACGCCAATACCGGTATTGCGACTGACAGCGCGCGGGTCAGCCGCTCGGCGCAGTGGGCCCGGCTGCTGGCCAAGCCGTGTCGCCGGCTGTTCGAAGCCTCGCCGATGCCCGGCCTGCAGGCGCCGTAGTCAACGCGCCCTGGTCAACGCGCCCCGGTCAACGCGCCGGGTAGGTGCCGGCGCCAGCCCGCAGCATCTTGAGCAGGACATCGGTGTTCTCGTAGACGCCGGTGAACTGCCACGCGCCAGGCCCCGTCGCCGAGAGTGGCACGTCTGACGCGGTATGGCCGGCAAAGGTGTGGCCGGTGGAGGCCGTGTCGGCTGGACAGCCTTCAGGGTCAGGGCACGGCGTGGCGCCGTTCTCGATGCTGCCGGTCACCAGGAAACCCGGGACGTCGCCTGGTCCGTTGCGGGCCGGGTTGGCGACGGCCACCGTGCGCCCCTTCTCGCGGGCGTCGATCACCGCGGCTTCGGTCTGCACCGGGTCGGCGAGCCAGTTTTCGTAGCGATCCGGTGCCGCCGCCCAGCCGAGCAGCAGCTTGCGGGTCGGGTTGGGATCGACCGGGAAGCCACGCGCGTCGACGACGTAGTTGGTCTCGAAGGACAGCACTTGTTCAGCGGCGAAGCGGAACACGCCGGCGTAGTCGCGCACGGCCTTGCCGAGCACTGACGGGACGTAGTGCTCGTTGCCGACGCCGACAATCGCCAGGCCGCCGGTCTCGTGATCGGCGGTGACGATCACGAGCGTGTCGTTGTCCGCATCCCGATCGCCGTTGGTGCGGCGTGCGAACTCGAGGGCCACCGCCACTGCGCGGTCGAACTCGATGGTGTCCCAGACGGTGCGCTCGGCATCGGCGGCGTGGGCCCGCTTGTCGATCGACGCACCTTCGACCATCAGGTAGAAGCCGGCGGGGGAGTGGGCCGACAGCGACTTGAGCGCGAGCCTGGCCATGTCCTCGAGCATCGGTGTGTCGCGATAGGCGGCGTTCTTCTCGAGGGCGAGTTCGCGGCTGTAGGTGCCGGCGCCGACCTTGTCGAAGGCGACCGGCAGGTGCGTCGGGTGGAACAGGCCGAGCAGGGCGCGCGGCGCTGCGGCCTTGTCGTCGAGCAGCGCCCGTATCTGCTGGCCGGTAGTGAGTGTCGCGTAGCCCGCCTGTGCGAATTCGCGTGCCACGTCGCGGCCGTCGGTGCGCAGGCCACCGGCCGCCTGCGGCACGAACTGCCGCGCGCCGCCGCCGAGCAGCACCGTCACGGCGTTGCTCGCCCGTTCGTCGAAGAACTGCCCGGCGATGCCGGTGCCGGCATAGCGATTGGCGGTGTGCGCGGCGTTGGCGGCTGGCGTCGAGTCGGTCAGGTCGGCCGAGGTGACGAGGCCGACGTTGAAGCCGGGCC
>JACDAO010000207.1 GCA_013695405.1 Acidobacteriota bacterium
CCTACGCAGCCAGATTCTGGTAGCCCGTCGCCTGAAGCCCGTCGCCCAAGGGGTTCGATGAGTCGCACGTATCCGCGCATCGCCGCGCTGAAGACCGCCGCCCAGTTCGAGGCCCACGTGGCCTCGCTGGGTACTGCGCTCCCGTTCGAGCCGGTCGTCGAGGCGGCGCCGGACTCACCGCTGGCCGCGCCGATCGACACGACCGCGGGCACCGCCGGCAACCGGTTCTGCATCCTGCCGATGGAAGGCTGGGACGGCACGCCCGATGGACGGCCGACGGATCTGACGAGACGCCGCTGGCAGCGCTTCGGCGAGAGCGGCGCGAAACTGATCTGGGGCGGCGAGGCCTTCGCCGTCCGCCACGACGGGCGCGCCAATCCCAACCAGCTGTGTCTCGGCCCATCGTCCGAGGCCGACCTGGTGCAGTTGCGTGAGGATCTGCTTGCCGGTCATCGCGGCGCCGGGCTCGGCACCGACGACCTGGTCATCGGACTGCAGCTCACCCACTCGGGGCGCTACTCGCGCCCCGACGCCGCCAAGCAGCCGAAGCCGCTCGCGGCCTACGCGCACCCGGTGCTGGACCGGCGCGTCAGCTCCGGCGGTCCGGTGCCGCTGCTGTCCGACGATGACCTCGACGACCTGTCGGCGAGGCTCGTACAGGCAGCGGTGCTGGCGCAGCGCGCCGGCTTCACCTTCGTCGACATCAAGCACTGCCACGGGTATCTCGGGCACGAGCTGTTGTCGGCCCGGAGCCGCGACGGCAAGTTCGGTGGCGACTTCGCCGGACGGACGCGGCTGCTGCGGCAGACCGTCGAGGGAATCCGCCGTGATGCTCCGGGCCTGGTTATCGGCGTGCGGCTGTCCGCGTTCGACACCACGCCGTTCCGGAAGGGCGTCGAGGACGTCGGCGAACCCGACGCGGTGCAGGCCGACTACGGCTACGCCTTCGGCCGGTGGGATGGCACGGCGGCACTGCCGGATCTCGCCGACGCGCGCGAGTTCCTCGGCCTGCTGCAGGACCTCGGCATCGACCTCGTCTGCCTGACGGCGGGCAGCCCGTACTACAACCCGCACATCCAGCGTCCCGCGACCTTTCCACCGTCGGACGGTTACCAGCCGCCGGAGGATCCCCTGATGGGCGTCGCCCGGCAGATTGCGGTGACCGCTGCACTCAAGCGCGAGTTCCCGGCCCTGCGGATCGCCGGCTCGGCGTACAGCTACCTGCAGGAGTGGCTGCCCAACGTCGGCCAGGCGGTCGTCCGCACCGGCGGCGCCGACTTCATCGGCCTCGGACGCATGGTGCTGTCCTACCCCGACCTGCCGCGCGACGTGCTGCGCGGCGTCACGCTCCGGCGCAAGAGCATCTGCCGCACCTTCAGCGACTGCACCACAGGCCCCCGCAACGGCCTGGTCTCGGGGTGCTTTCCGCTCGACCCGTTCTACATGGCGCACCCGGACCATGCCCGCCTCAAGGCGCTCAAGGCGGAGGCGTGAGCGCGCCGCGGGTCGGACAGACCACTGCGGCGTTGACGGCGTTCTCGGCGCTGTTCGCGGTGGTCGGCATCGCGCTGTACGGGCTGCCGTTCTTCTACGACTACTTCGTCAAGGATCTCGGCTGGACCCGTCAACAGGTGACGTCCGGCAACGCCTACAGCAAGCTGATTGTCGGGCCGCTGTTCGGCTATCTGGCCGGCTGGATGGTCGACCGCTACGGGCCGCGACGGCTGTTGCTGGTCGGGATCGTGATGGCCGGCGGGGCGCTGATCGGGCTTGGTCAGGTTTCGACCCTGGCCGGCTTCTATCTCTTCTATTTGTTCAACGCGCTTGGCTACGTCTTCGGCGGGCCGCTACCCAGCCAGGTCCTGCTGTCGCGGTGGTTCACGACCTCGCGCGGCAAGGCGATGGGCTTTGCCTACCTCGGGATCGGCATCGGCGGCACCGTCGTACCGGGGCTGGCGTTCTGGCTGACGTCGGCCTTTGGCTGGCAGCGCGCGCTGCAGGCACTTGGCCTGCTGATGATCCTGGTCGCCTGGCCGTTTGC
>JACDAO010000181.1 GCA_013695405.1 Acidobacteriota bacterium
CCGTGCGGGTAGACCTTGATCGTCGCGCGACTGAGCCGGGCGCCGTCGATGATGCTGGCGTGATTGAGTTCGTCCGAGATGATCGCGTCCTCGCGCGTCAGGATCGCGGCGACCGTGCCCGCGTTGGACGAGAAGCCGCTCTGGAAGACGACCACTGCCTCGGTGTGCTTGAACTCGGCGAGGCGGCGCTCGAGTTCGAGGTGCATCGCCATCGTGCCGGCGATGCTGCGCACCGCGCCCGAGCCGACGCCGAACTGCTCGATCGCCTCGATCGCCTTCTGACGCAGCTTCGGATGGGTGGTGAGGCCGAGATAGTTGTTGGACGAGAGGTTGACGACCGAGCGCCCGTCGAAGATCGAGGTGGATTGCTGTTCGCTCTCGAGCACCCGCAGCGTGCGGTACAGCCCCTGTTCCTTCAGCTGCTCGAGTTCGCTGTCCAGGTATGCGAGCGGGTCGGTGCGCATGCCTCGTCAGTATAACGAGGGGCTGCGGGGCTATCTGACCGGCACCTGCGTCAGCACCCACAGCCAGGGCACGATCGCGGCGCAGACGTAAATCCCCGTCAGCACGGCGACGATGCGGTGGACGTGGGTCAGGTGGAGGATCATCCCGCAGCCGGCGGCGGTGAGCTTGGCCGAGGCCAGCGCCGGGCCCTCTCCGATCGAGAACATCAGCGAGGCCAGCAGCGGGTTGCCCTCGACTCCCCGGCCGTGCGCACTCACGCCCCAGTAGGTGAAGGCGGCATCCAGCGCCTGGACGAGAAAGAAGGCGAGGATCGCCCATTCTCCGCGAGTCAGCGTCCGGTGGACGAACTTGTCGACGAGCATGGCCATAGTCCCACCCGGAGCACGTGCGCCCCGTGATGACAGGGGCATCAAGTCCGATGCCGCGAACCGATCGCCGTCACGCCTGCGTCATCCGCCTGGCGCGCGGGCGAGTGTGCCCAAAGCGCACACGCGCACCGTGTGCGCAGTGTGCCTCAAGCGCACACGGTGCGGCCAGTCGTTATTTGCGTGATCGCGGGGGATCGATCGGTCGAGCGGAACTACAGCGAAGGTCCGTTCAGCGTACCTCCGGCCACTGCCAGATCTCGGTCTGGCCGACCGTAGCCAGGCGCGTCGCGCCCGCGTTCGCCAGCCACTCGCGCAGTTGTTGCGGTGGACCGGCCTCCGCCCAGGCGCCCGCGTGCAGGACCACGTGCGTGACGCCGTGCCTGTGCAATGCCCGGCCCGCCTCGTCTGAATCCTTCGGCAACCCGGCCAGCGTCTCTTTCAGCGCCACGAAGCCCGCAGGGACGTCACCGCTGTAGCCGTTGACCCGCGCTCGCCAGTGCCCGATTGACAGGTACTGCCACCACAGTTCATACGGCAGGCTGCCGAACGGCAGGTCGGCGATGACCGCATCCGCGGGGAGCGTCGCCAGGGCGCGCGCGATTGGATGGTCAGCCGGTCGCGCCGGAAGCGGCTCGGTGATCGGTGCCAGCGGTGCGGGATCCATGCGCAGGTTGATCGGCACCGGTGCCGGCCAGGCCTCGACCAGGAACAACGCCGCCAACACGCCGGACGCGACAGTTCCGCCGCGTCGCGGGGTCAGGGCCGCTACGCCCAGGCCGGCCAGCACACTGAGCGCGAATGCCGTCACCATGGCAATCCGCGGGGGCACGCGCAGGGCGTCGGCGCCCGGGATCCAGGCATAGACCACTCCGTAGAGTGACGGCCAGTGCGACGAGGCCCGGCCCGCGACGTGGATGATCGGTCCGAGCGACAGCCACACGGTGATGGCGGCCAGCGCAGCAAACGTCAGCAGCGGCCGGCTCGGCTCGTCCCGCAGCACGGCCCGCGCCCGGCGCGAGACGAGCAGCAGCACTGCGGCACTGGTGGCGAGCCACGCCAGCAACCGGGCGCCGCCGGTCATGCTGATGGTCAGCGGCCCGAGGCGCAGGCGCTGCATCCCGGCGAACACGGCCAGTACGATCGCCACCACGTGCCACGCGACCAGAACCGCCGCGACAGCGGCCAGTGCGCGACGTGCCGTACGAATCGCGGGCGAGGACACGGACGCGACTGGCGCGCCCGAGGCGGTGCGCCAGCGATCAACGGCAATGAGGACGCCGGCGACAACCGACAGGGCGATCGGCACCAGCCCGGGGAAGAGGTCGCCTTCCGGGCGTTCCATCAGGCGCAGCCGACTGCCCCAGAAGCGGAGTTGATCGTTGGCCGTCAGCCAGGCGAAGGCATCGGCACTGTAGTGAGAGACGGCGGCCAGCGGGCGGGCTGGCTGCCCCAGCGCGCGCAGGCGCAGGTAGGGATGGAGCAGGGGCGCGGTCAGCGCCGCGGCGACCAGTGCGGTGACCGCCGGCCCGAGCCAGGCGCGAGGGTCGCCGAGCCGGCGGCGAGTCGCCACCTGCGCGACCACGTACGGCGGCAGCAGCACGGCGAGGTAGATCAGGTAGTAGCCGTTGGAGAGGTTCTGCAGCGCCAGCGCCGCGCCGGCCCACAGCGCGTGCCGGAGCCGTGCTTCGTCCCACCATCGGTGCAGGCCCCACAGGACGAACGGCAGCCACTGCGCGGAGAGGACCTGCAAGTGGGGTCCCTGGTTGACGCGGTAAATCGCAAAGCCATAGCACAGGCCGGCGACCAGGCCGGCGGTACCGTCCCTGGTCACCGCGCGCACGAACAGGAAGGTGCCGAGCGCGGCCAGGACGAACGTCGACACGAACAGCACGTTGTACGTCAGGAGGATGTTGCCGGTCAGCGCGTAGACCGGGGCGCCCTGCAGGGCCTGGCCGATCAGCAGCTCTGAGTGGCCCAGCCCATACGGCGACGGATGAAAGATGTTGGGATGCCACCAGTCCGCGAGCGCGCTGGCGTCGCCGCGCAGCAGTCGGCCCGCCTGGTGAAAATGCCAGGCCAGGATCCAGCAGTTGAGGAGCGAGTCGCCCAGGTCCCACGGGACATCGCGGCCGAGACCGGCGACCAGCGGCCACGACCAGCCCAGCGCCAGCAGGGTGTAGACGACCGTGGCGCCGATCGGGCGGGTCGGAGCCCACCACGCGCGGCCGCCCGGGGTCACGCCGTGCGGCCGGCCAGGAACTCGCCCGTGAACTGCGCCACCAGATCGCAGATCCGGTGCAGGTCCGCCGGTGACGCCAGGAACACCACGCGGAAGCAGCCGTCCTCGGGCACGGTGCCGAAACCCGAGCCAAACACCGTCAGCACGCCGGTGCTGCGCAACAGGCCGAGCACGTAGTCGGCGTCGGTGCGGCCGGGCGGCAGGGTTACCTGGGGCATCGCGTAGAACGCACCGCGTGGGCGCACGCAGCGGATGCCGTCGATGGCGTTGAGCCGGGTGGTGGTGATCTCGGCCCGCTCCTCGAGCGCCGTCCGGAACGCCGCCTGATGCGATCGATCGCCGCTGAGCGCGGCGGTAATCGCGTGCTGCATCGGCCCGGGGCTGCACAACCGGCCGTCGGCGAGCTTGCGCAGCCCGGTCAGCAAATTGTCGAGCCGGGGGGTGCGACCGACCGCCATCCACCCCGCGCGCCAGCCCGGGGCCAGGTACGCCTTGGACAGCGATGAGTAACTGATCACCGCCGCATCCGGATCGAGCAGGCCGAGCGGTTCGACCGGGCCGTCGTAGGCGAGATCGCCGTAGACCTCGTCGGCAATCAGCAACAGCCCATGGCGCTCGGCAAAGGCCACCAGTGCGCGACGGATCTCGGTCGGATAGACCGCACCGGTCGGGTTGTTCGGATCGATCACCACCAGCGCCCGCGTCCGCGGTGTGACCAGGGTCGCCAGATGATCGAGGTCGGGCAACCAGTCGCGGTCGGGGTCGGTGTGGTAATAGCTGGCCACCGCGCCGAGCTTGGCAATCACCGCCGTGTACAGCGGATAGGTCGGGGTCGGGACCAGCACGTCGTCGCCGGCATTGAGCAGTGCGGTCAGCGTCAGCTCGATGCCCTCGGAGGTGCCTGACGTCAGCAGCACCCGGTCCGGATCGGTCGGGAGCCCACGGGCGGCGAAGTCGTCGGCCACCGCCTGACGCGCTGCCAGGATGCCTGGAGACGGGGTGTAGCCGTTGTCGCCCTCGCGCATCGCGCGCGCCACCGCTTCGACCATGTGCGGGGGCGTGGTGAAGCCGAACGGGATGGGATCGCCGATGTTCAGGTAGTCCACGCGCCGCCCGGCAGCCTCCACCTTGCGCGCCTCGACCACGATGTTCCTGATCGCGTAACTGAAGCCGCTCACCCGGTCGGCCACAGGCACTGGCGTGCTGATCTCGGGAGCCATCGCGGAATTGTAGCCCTACAGGTCCATATTCGCGGCGACGACAAAGCGGGTGGTGAGACAGGAACACCTATCCGCAGCCGTTCGCGTACAAATTACGACTCGTGTAATTATTACGCGACTGAGGCCTCCAACGCTTCAGCCCGAGCGTTGATGAACGCAGCCATTGACCGAGATCGAAAGCTGGCAAACATCTTGTAGTAGCGGGGTTCTGTCATGA
>JACDAO010000252.1 GCA_013695405.1 Acidobacteriota bacterium
CCATACGGATCGTCGTCTGACCAGTCACCGGCCATGCCGGACTGGTCCGGCTGTTCCGCCGGTCCACCCTGGTCCGGATCGAACGGCGGGCGACCAGGATCCTCGCACACCACCGTCGGGCAGCGCACCACCTGAGACGGACGCTGGCACAGCACGACCCGGGATGGGCACGAGAGGGCCTGCGTAGGCCGGGGGCACCGGACGAGCGTCGTCTCGCAGATCGTGACCCGTGAGGGACAACGAAGTTGGAGCGACGCTGGCGGGCAGCGGATCTGTACCGTTTCGCAGACGACGATCGTCGACTGCGGGCAGGATGTAATCGGTAGCGTCCTGCGCGGACAGGCGCGATTGAGCGCGGCTTCCGCGTCGATGCAGCCGAAGCCGAACGTGTTGTTCGGCACCGGATCGGTCGGGTTGACGCGGAGCGGACGCGCCGTCTGCCTGATGATGTCGCCGACTTGCGCCGCACTCAGGTTGCCGTTGCAGGAGAGGATCAACGCGGCGAGCCCGGCCACATGTGGCGAGGCCATGGACGTCCCGTCCATGGTGCCGAAGCCGTTGTCCCACAGCGTGCTGAGGATGCCCACCCCTGGCGCCGCGACGTCGATGTGCGGGCCGGTCTGCGAGAACCACGCTTGGGCGTTACCCGACGTGATCGCACCCACTGCGATCACACCGGGGTAGGCCGCCGGGAAGCTGGTCGGATTGCCTGTCGTGAAGGCGTTCCCCATGGCCGCCACGACCACCGCGCCTTGCGCGATGGCATACGCGATGGCGTCGCGCTCGACCTGGGTGTCCGTGGTGCCGCCCAGACTCAGGTTGAGGACCCGCGCGCCGTTGTCCACGGCCCAGCGAATACCCGCCGCGATGTCCGCCGTCGAGCCGGTACCCCGCACCTGGCCGTCGCTGATGCGGACCAGGCGGGTCAGCACCTTGACGGGCATCAGGCGACAGGACCAGGTCATGCCCGCCACGCCGACGCCGTTGTTGCTCAGGCACGCGACCGTGCCGGCGACGTGCGTGCCGTGGCCGACCTCGTCCTGCGCCACGCTGTCCCGCCCCTGGAAGTCGCCCTCGAACCGCCAGCCTGTCGGTGGCGTGGGGTTCGGCCCGAGGTCGACCATGTCGGTCCCTTGCACCAACAGGGGCGCGAGCTCGGGGTGGTCCAGGTCGATCCCGGTGTCGAGCACCGCCACCGTCACGTTCGCCGACCCGGTGGTGCGATTCCACGCGGCCGGCGCGTTGATGTGCGTCAGCCCCCACTGGGCCGCGAAGCTCGGATCGTTCGGCGTGGCGTAGGTCTCGCGATAGCGATTCGGTTCCACGTACTCGACGGCATCAAGGTCCTGCAGCCGTGCGACGACCTCGTCGACCGGGGTCCCTTCATCGAAGCTCACCCTGAATGTCGACGCCATCGGCACCGCCAGTGCCATCGCCTCGGCGCTGGTGGGCGAGACTGACGCGGACATCGAACGCGTGCCCGACGCCGGCGGTGCCGGCGGGTGCAACCGCGCGATCGCTTTGACGTCGAGTCCGCGCAGCACGGCGTCGACTTCATCCAGGCCGAAACTCGTGGCGCCCTCGAGCGCCCGCGCGCCACGGCGCGGACCCCGCCCGATGCTCTCGGTGATCCGTGCGGCCGCGTCGTCCTGGAGCTGGATGACCACCTCGCCGGGGATGACGTCGCTCCCGCTCTCGGCAAAGATGGAGCCCATCAGGTCGGTGCTCTGCCCTGCGGCCGCCGAACCGGTCCTGCGGGCGGACCGTCGCGTGGCCTGGGCCGTCCGGGTGGGCTGCGTCGTCTTTTGGGCACGACGACCGGTGGTCTTTCTCGATTTCGCCATCTGGTGTCCTCGCTAGGCGGCTGGTTGCCTGCAGCAAGCTCTCCGTCCTTGCATGCCTAGAAACGACGGGCGCGGCAGATCTGGACATGGCTGCCAGTTCGGCGGCCTTCCGCGGATCGCGGGCCAAGGTGGCGCACCGTTCCTCTCCTGCGCGCGCCTGGTCATTGGTCAACGCGACCCGTACGGCAAACACGAGACGTCGGCAATCTTCCAGATCTCAACCGCGAGGGTGACGACGTACGCCGTGTTGCCGATCAACCCGAGCGAGGTCGGCTGACTCTGAAAGGCAGTGACGACGGTGAAAGGGTTGAGCTAGGCGATCCATTACCTCGGCGGAATCGTAGTCGCGACTCTGCTGTGGGGAATTGTCGGCGTGTCGACCGAATCGTCGGCCGCTGCGCAACGGCGCCGCCAGGACACGTATGTACACGACCCCCCCATCCCGCCGCCGCTCAGCTTCTCGACAATGCGGTAGTGGGACACTACATTGCCAATCATGTCGCGACACCTTCAGCGGAAATTCTCCACCAGCATGATCTCGCTATCAATCTGGTCTACGCGAGCGAAGAGAATCCACTGGCCATCGGGAGACACGGCGAACCCTCCCCCTTCCCAGATGCCCTTTGCTCTATCTACGGTGGCGATTTGTG
>JACDAO010000279.1 GCA_013695405.1 Acidobacteriota bacterium
GCGCCAGCGACGGTGGCCGCCCTGCTGGCGCTGTGCGCGGCCGCGGCGCTCTTGACCCTTCTGCCCGAGATCCGGGTGCGCAACCTGCAGGGCATGGAGCGACTGCAGGTGATGCGTCTGACGGCAATCGCCGGCACGACGCTCGTGACGATGCTGGCGACGGCGTGGCTGCCGCGGAGCGCTGGCCGCAGCGTCGGGGGGGCGCTGCTGGTCGCGCTGGCCGCCGGTGATCTCGTGCAGGCGCATCGTGGCTTCAATCCGACCGTGCCACGCGCCGACTACTACCCCAGCACCGACGGCCTCGACTGGTTGCGCACGCAGGCGGCCGGTGCGCGAATCGCCCCGGTCGACGGCGCCGCGAACCTGGTCGAGGGCCACGTCTGGTCGATGTACGGCCTGTCGACGGTCACCGGCTTCGACTTCCACGGCGACCCGGACTACCAGGCCTTTCTGCGCCTCGCGCAACAGCCGCCCGGGGTGCCGGCGCCGACCGCGCCGACGGTGTGGGACTTCGTCGGCCTGCGACGCGACTCGCTCGACCTGCGGATGCTCGGTGCCCTGGGCGTCCGGTTCGTTGTCGGCGCGCCGGTCGACGGCATGCCGAGGAGCGGCGGTTACGTCGCGATCGGCCCGATCGGCGACGGACGCGTCGTCCGGTTCACCGTGCCGATTCGCTTCGATGGACTGCGGCGCATCGACCTGCTGACCGCGACCTACGCACGCGCCAATCGCGGGCGCTGGCACTGGACGGTAGCCGACGACCGAGGGGCGACGCTCGCCTCGGGTGTCGTCGATCAGTCGAGGCTGCGCGACAACGACTGGTGGCGACTCGAGTGGCAGCCCCTGGCCTCGTCGGCCGGACGGACCGTGACGGTGACGGTCACCGGCGAGGGCAGTGGTGGTGAAGACAGCGCGACGCTGCTGGCCACGGCGACGCCGGCGCTCTCGGGCACGCGCTTGCAGGTCGATGGACGGGCTGACCCACGGGGCCTGTGGTTCCGCAGCATCTCGACCGCGCCGGAACGGTTCGGTGACGCAGAGCTGGTCTTCGCCGGCGACCTCAACGTCTATCGGAATCCGTGGGTGCAGCCACGGGCGTGGTTCGTCGATCGTGTAACTGTGGCCGAACCGTCGGCGCAGGCGTCGGCAATGCATACGGGGCGATTCGACCCGGCGCACGAAGCCTGGCTCTCGGCGACTCCGGCCGTGTCGCCCGCGACGACCGCGTCGGTGACCTCGATCAGGCTGGGCGACGACCGTGTCGTCGTCGGGCTCGACGCGCCCGACGGGGGTGTCCTGATCGTCGGCGAACGCGCGCACCGTGAATGGACGGCGACAATCGACGGCCGAGCTGTCCCCTGGCAGGTGTCCAATGCGGTGCTCATCGGTGTCGCGGTGCCGCCCGGCAGTCGCACCCTGATTCTCTCTTTTTCCCAGCCGATCCTGCGCCTGTCGCTCGGCATCTCGCTGCTCGCCGTCGTTGGTATCACCTTTGCCTCTCTCCTGACCGTCCGCCGCCACCCGACCCCCGGTCGGTGACGCCGCGGGTGTGCGGTCGGTGCTGGTGCCCACCGACTGGAGGCCGGTCTGCCTGACGGTTCCTGCTGTTGGCCGACGTCCGGCCGACGCACCGCGGTGCTCCGCAGCGCTTGGCGGGCGCTTACATTCATGTGCTTCCTGTCACGTTTTTCGTACTCGGCCGCAGGTCTGGCTGTCGCGCTGCTGGGCGCCGTTCCGGTGTCGGCGCAGGAACTGCGCGTCAACGGCGCGGCCTCGGCGACGGTAGCGGCGGCGCCGGACTACGCCGCTGAGACCAAGGGCGACCCGTGGGACTTCGACAAGCCCTCCGACTACTCCTACACGTACTCGCTCGGTGAGGACACGCCGCAGGATCAGGGCAACGAGTTCACGGCCTGGGAGCCTTACCCGCTGGTGCAGGGCGGCCTGTTCTCCGGGGTGACCCGCGAAGCGACGCCGTCGATCCAGATGCTGTTCGGAGGCGTGCCGGGCGCAATGAACGCTCGCCAGGACACCGGCCTGCACTACCCGATCGACGCCGGTCACTACGTCACGCTGTCCTTCCGCGTCAAGCGATCCTGGGCGGCCGGCAACACCGAAATCCTGAAAGTGGTCTGGGAGAAGGGCGCGCGCGCGGCCGCTACGCCGACCGGGGTGCTGCTGCTGCTCGGCAAGGGCTTCGACAACGACACCGCGCGCTGGATCAACCAGACCCCGATCGCCCGGCAGGGCGCCGCCAACGAGTGGCAGGTCTACCGGGTGCGCCTGACCGACCCGCGCGTGCTGATTGGCAACCGCTTCGCCGGCACGCCGTGGAGCAGCCAGGTGATGGGCCTCAGCCTGACCCCGGGCACCGGTCCGGTCGGCTCCACCGTGCAGATGGACTGGGTCCGCCTGACCGCGGCCCGCACCGTCGCGCTGTCGTGGCAGGGCCTCGGCGGCGACGTCGTGCTGACCGCCACCGACGGCTCGCAGCACGTGCAGGTCTATCCCGAGGACCTGACGCCACTGGCCCAGCCGCAGAGCCCCCGCGCCGCCACCGGCGGGTTCCCCGACAACAGCAGCGTGTCCTGGGACTACGGCCACCTGACCCCCGGCACCTGGACGATCACGGCGCAGGGCGCGAGCGCGCAACGCAGCGCCACGCTCGTGGTCGATGCCTCGCCGACCTTCACCGTGCTCAACCCCGACGACACCGGGGGCGAGGACATGGCGACGGCGTTGATCGGGGACCCGTGGGATCTCACCAACCGCGAGGACGTCTTCCGGTTCACCTCGCCGACCAGCGCGCTGTACGACGTCAAGAACGCCAGCTTCACGCCGCAGGGACTCAAGGCCACCGCCTATGCGTCGCGCCAGAATGGCATCACCCAGAGTGATTCGCAGGTACGTTTTTTCGACGACGACCTCGGCGCCCGGTTCTCGCTGACGCCCGAACAGGCGCGGCGCTACCACCGCCTGTCGTTCACGATCGACTACGACATCCCGCTGCCGGGCACCTTCGATCCGCTGGCGCCGCAGCCCTTTCTCACCGACGTCCAGAACGGGCGACCTGGCGTCGGCGGGATGATGCGGGTCATCTGGCGTACCGCCGCGCATCGTGGCGGAACCTTCGCCGAGTCCTGCGGCCTCGTCGTCCAGGACGGCGGCCCGCGCAGCTACACCATCGATTTGAGCAGCTATGCCAGCGCCGACGTCGGCTGCGGTCCGGAAGGCCTGCAGTTCCTGCCGGCCGGGTCTGCCTGGGGCAATCTCGGTTCCAACCTGACCAACTTCCGGCTGGACATCACCGAGGGCACGCTCGACACCCCGTTCACGCTGTCGGGCGTCACGCTCGCGGCCGACGACGAGCCCGACGGCGCCGGCCAGTTCGTGGTGCAGTGGGCGGCCCAGGACGCGCGCTACACCGCCAATCCGACCACTGCCGACGCCAGCGTTGCGATCTACGTGGACGACGACCGCGACGCCGGCACCAAGCGCCTGGTCGCGAGTGGCCTGGCGGCATCGGCTGGCGCGTACGTGTGGGATCTGGCGGCGACACCCGGCGGCATCGCGCCCGGCACCTACTGGGTGTACGTCGAGATGAGCGACGCGGCGGGCTACAGCTTCGGCAAGTACTCGACCGGCCCTCTGCAGGTGACCCGCACCTACGACGCGCCGATGACGCTGTCGCAGTGGCAGGGCTTCTACAACGTGTCGGCGATGGCCGACGACGACGACGGCGACGGCGTGAGCAACCAGCAGGAGTTCGAGCGCGGTACCAGTCCGCTGATCGCCAACCGTCTCGAACTCGCCGAGGGCTCGACGGGCTTCTTCACCGAGCGCGTCGCGCTGGCCAACCCGGAGAATCGCGCGGCGATTGCCCGCGTGGTGGTGCTGTTCGGTCAGCGGGGCGATCTCGGTGAGACCAGCCCGCCTCCGCCGCTCACCCAGGACATCCCGATCGGGCCGTACGGCCGGTACACGCTCAACGTCAATGCGCTGGCCAATGCCAGCTACAACGGCCAGGGTCGCGCAGTGTCGGTGGTGATCGAGGCCCTGCGTGGCGGAGTGGTGGCCGAGCGGACGATGAGTTTCGGTGACGGCTGGGGCGGTCACACCGGCAAGGCGCTGACCGCACCGGCGCGGCAGTGGTTCCTCGCCGAGGGCGCGGCCAACGCCTTCTTCCAGACCTTCATCCTGATGACCGCGACGGGTGCGGTGGCGCCGAAGGTCACCGTCGACTTCCTGCTCGAGGACGGCCAGGTGGTGTCGGTGCCGTACGACTTCCCGTCGGCGCCAGGGCGCCTGACTCTCTGGGCCAACGAGCTGTGCGCGCCGGGGACCGGCGGCGGCGCCTGTCAGCGCGTGCTCGCCGGCAAGGCGTTCTCGACCCGCATCACCGCGGATCAGCCGATCACCGTCGAGCGCGCGATGTATTTCAATCGCGGCGGCCGCACCTTCGAGGGCGGACACGCCTCGGCCGCGGTCACCGCGCCCGCCACCCGCTGGTTCGTTGCCGAGGGCGCCACCGGACCGAGC
The DNA here is from genome assembly GCA_013695405.1 of Acidobacteriota bacterium. GTDB lineage: Bacteria > Acidobacteriota > Vicinamibacteria > Vicinamibacterales > Vicinamibacteraceae > Luteitalea. The sequence continues at coordinate 4,540 of JACDAO010000279.1, forward strand.
TTCGACACGTACCTGCTGATTGCCAATCCCGGCAGCGACGACACCGTCGCCACGGTCCGGTACCTGACGCCGGAGGGGCCGTACACGACCTCGTACCCGGTACGGGCGAACAGCCGTTTGACGCTGTTCGTCGACGCCGAGCTCGGCACCGCCTCCGGGCGGGACGCGCTCGGGACCCAGATCGACGTCTCGGCTGAAATCTCGGCGCCGTCGCCGATCGTCGTGGAGCGCGCGATGTACTGGTTCGGCAGCTTCCAGAACTGGACCGACGCCCACAACAGTGCCGGCGTCACGACCACGGGTACGAATTGGGCGCTCGCCGAAGGGCAGAATGGCGGCGCGCTCGGCTACAAGACCTTCGTGCTGATTGCCAACCCGTCGGAAGCAGCCGCGACCGTCCGGGTGCGACTGCTGCGCGAAGGCGGACGGACCGTGATCACCTCGGGCGACTTCCAGGTGGCCGCCGGTTCGCGGTTCACCTGCTACGCCGACCAACCCGGGCCCTGCCAGCAGGCGTTCGCGCAACTGCAGGATGGCGAGATGTTCGGCATCCAGGTCGAGAGCGTCAACCAGGTGCCGATCGTCATCGAGCGGGCGCTGTACTGGAACGGCGGCGGCGAGTTGTTCGGCGCCGGCACCAATGAGACCGGCATCCGGATTCGCTGACGGTCGACTGGGCCGGGCGGGAACTGTTGTGGTCTGATGGGGGCCGGCCCATGCACCCTCATGTCTCGGTCGGGATCGTCACCTGGCATCCCGACGCCCTGCTGGAGCGCTGCGTCGCCGCGGTCCGCGCCCAGGACTACCCGTCACTCGATCTCCACGTCTTCGACAACGCCTCGTCTGACGAAGCCCGGGCGCGGATTGCCGAGCTGACCGCGCCGGCCGAGTGCACCTGGTCGCCGGTCAACCTCGGCTTCTCGGCCGGACACAACGCGCTGATCCGTCGCGCCCACGGCGCGTACTACCTCTGCCTGAATCCCGATGCCGTGCTCGCCCCCGGCTACGTCACCGCGCTGGTCAGCGCGCTCGAGGCGACCCCGGAGGCCGGCTCGGCCACCGGGCGGCTGCTCCGCCTCGACGACGAGCGCGTGCTCGATTCGACCGGGATCGTGATGACGCGTGATCAGCGTCACCTCGATCGCGGCGGCGACGAACC
>JACDAO010000295.1 GCA_013695405.1 Acidobacteriota bacterium
GCCGAGGACGACCCGCTCGATCTGGCCAAGCCCCGCGGCAAGCAGGACTGGCTGCCCGAGCCGCACTCGATCTGGTATCCACGCACCACCGGCATCTGGCAGACGGTCTGGATCGAACGCCTGCCGCGCACCTCGATCGCCAGCGTGCGCTGGACGCCGTCCCTGGTGCAGTGGGACCTGCAGCTGGACGTCAAACTGGCCGGCCTGCTCACCGCTCCGCTCCGGCTCGACGTCTCTTTGACCTCCGGGTCGCGGCTGCTCGCCGCCGACAGCTACCTGATCACCGGCGACGAGCTGTCACGGCGCATCGCCTTCTCCGATCCCGGCATCGACGACTCGCGCAACGACCTGCTGTGGAGCCCGGAGTCGCCGCGGCTGATCGACGCCACCCTGGTGCTGCGCGCCGAGGACGGCGCGGTCGTCGACCAGGTCGGCAGCTACACCGCCCTGCGCGACGTCGGGGTCAGCCGCGATCGCTTCCTGCTCAACGATCGGCCGTACTACCTGCGGCTGGTCCTCGATCAGGGGTACTGGCCCGAGTCCGGCGCCACCGCGCCGAGCGACGAGGCGCTGCGCCGTGACGTCGAACTGGCCAAGGCGATGGGCTTCAACGGCGTCCGCAAGCATCAGAAGATCGAGGACCCGCGGTATCTGTACTGGGCCGACCGGCTGGGCCTGCTGGTCTGGGAAGAAATGCCGAGCGCGTACCGGTTCACGTCGACCTCGGTGGAGCGGCTGACCCGCGAGTGGATCGACGTGATCGCGCGCGACCGCAGCCACCCCTGCATCGTGGCGTGGGTGCCGTTCAACGAATCGTGGGGTGTGCCGAACCTGCCCGACAACCCGTCGCATCGCCACTACGTGCAGTCGCTCTACCACCTGACCCGCACCCTCGACCCGCACCGCCCGGTGATCGGCAACGACGGCTGGGAGAGCAGCGCCACCGACATCATCGGCATCCATGATTACGACGGCGACCCCGAACGAATCCGCGCGCGGTACTACTCGGACGACATCGTGCCGCGGCTGTTCCGGAAAGAACGGCCGGGCGGACGGGTTCTGGTGCTCGAGGGACACGGCCAGTCCGATGTGCCGATCGTGCTCTCCGAGTTCGGCGGCATCGCCTGCTCATCAGGCACCCAGACCTGGGGGTATTCCCGATCCGATACGGGGGAAGCCCTCAAGCTCAGGTATACGGAGCTTTTGCGCGCCGTGCACGACCTGCGCATCTTCGCGGGTTACTGCTACACGCAGTTCGCCGACACCTACCAGGAAGCCAACGGCCTGCTGCACGCCGATCGGACGCCGAAGTTTCCACTGGCCGACATCCTGCACGCCTCGCGCGGTGTCGCGGACCGCTGAGCTGTCGTTCCTTGCAGCGACGGTAGCAGTCCAATACGCCACGCGCAGGCTCGGCAGCGCCTCACATACCGCCGTGTGGCCCAGAGCGAAAGCGGCACGCTAGTTGAATTGTCGAACGGGCATGAATCCCCCTTCTCCTGCAGCCGACCTGATCTGTTTCTCGCACTTGCGGTGGGACTTCGTGTGGCAGCGCCCGCAGCACCTGTTGAGCCGGGCCGCCCGCGACCGTCGCGTCTGGTTCGTCGAGGAGCCGCTGCCCACCGACGGCGAGGCCTGGCTCGAGTGCCGGCCAGTCACCGACCGGTTGGCTCGCGTCATCCCGCATCTACCTGATGAGCTGTCGGCCGAAGCCGCCTGTCGCACGCAGGGGGAGTTGCTCGGCCGTTTCTGGCGCGAGCGCAAGTTCGTCAGTCCACTGCTCTGGTACTACACGCCGATGGCGCTGCCGTTCACGCGCACCCTGGCGGCGGGCGTGGTGGTCTACGACTGCATGGACGAACTGTCGGCATTCAAGGGCGCATCCCCCGCGCTGCGTGGCCTGGAGCGCGACCTGCTGGACCGGGCGCAGCTGGTGTTCACCGGCGGCGTCAGTCTGTACGAGGCCAAGAAGCACCAGCACCCGTCGGTGCACGCGTGCCCGAGCAGCGTCGACAAAGCGCACTTTGCCAAGGCCCGTCAGCCCTTGCCGGCACCCGCCGATCAGGCGCCGATCCCGGGTCCGCGCGTCGGCTTCTTCGGGGTGATCGACGAACGGCTCGACATCGGGTTGATGGCGTCACTGGCCGGTCTGCGGCCCGACTACCACTTCGTGATGCTGGGACCGGTGGTCAAGGTGGATCCCGACACGCTGCCGCAGGCGCCGAACCTGCACTATCTCGGCATGAAGACCTACGCCGAGCTGCCGTCGTACCTGTCGTCCTGGGACGTGGCGATCCTGCCATTCGCCCGCAACGAGGCGACCCGCTTCATCAGCCCGACCAAGACGCCCGAGTATCTGGCGGCCGGCTGCCCGGTGGTGTCGACCTCGATCGCCGACGTGGTCAATCCGTACGGACGCCAGCGACTGGCGCGGATCGCCGACGATGCCGAGTCGTTCGCCGAGGCGATCGACGCCTCGCTGGCCGACGGGCCCGAGCGGCTGGCTCGCGCCGATGCCTTCCTCGCCGGGATCTCGTGGGATCGTACCTGGCAGGGCATGCAGTCGTTGATTCACGACGTCGCCCGCCGTGCCGAGCGTCCCTCGCAGGGCCGCGCCGTTCCCACTGCCCCGGTGGGCACCGTGGCCGCCGGACCGGCGGCCTGATCGCCATGGCGTTCGATTACCTCATCGTCGGCGCAGGATTCTCCGGCAGCGTGCTGGCCGAACGGCTGGCCCGCGTTGCGGGCAAGCGCATCCTGCTGATCGACAAGCGTCCGCACATCGCCGGCAATGCCTATGACCACTTCGACGAGGCGGGCGTGCAGGTCCACAAATACGGTCCGCACATCTTCCACACCAACTCGAAGGAAGTGTTTGATTACCTGTCGCAGTTCACCGAGTGGCGGCCGTATCAGCACCGCGTCAAGGCCAGCGTCGACGGCCAGTTGCTGCCCATCCCGATCAACCTCGACACGGTCAACGGCCTGTATGGCCTGAGCATGAGTTCCTACGATGTCGAGAGCTTCTTCAACGCCGCCGCAGAGCGGGTCGAGCAGGTGAAGACTTCCGAAGACGTCATCGTCAATCGGGTCGGCCGCGAGCTCTACGAGAAGTTCTTCCGCAACTACACCCGCAAGCAATGGGGCATGGATCCGTCAGAGCTCGATGCGCAGGTGACCGCGCGCGTCCCGGTGCGGACCAATCGCGACGACCGGTACTTCACCGACACCTACCAGGTGATGCCGCGCCGCGGCTACACCCGGATGTTCGAACGGATGATCGATCACCCGAACATCAAGGTGCTGCTCAACACCACGTATGCCGAGATTGTCGACGAGATCGCGCATGCCGAGGTGATCTACACCGGGCCGGTGGACGAGTACTTCGACTACTGCTACGGCAAGCTGCCGTACCGCTCGCTGCGTTTCGAGTTCGAGACCTTCGACACGCCGCAGGTCCAGCCGGTGGCGGTGATCAACTATCCGAACGAGCAGCCGTACACCCGCGTCACCGAGTTCAAGCACCTCACCGGGCAGGTCCACGCCAAGACCACGGTGGTCTACGAGTACCCGCAGGCCGAGGGCGATCCGTACTATCCGGTGCCCCGCCCCGAGAACACGGCGCTGTACCAGCAGTACAAGGCGCTTGCCGATGCCACGGCGGGCGTGCACTTCGTCGGCCGACTCGGTACCTACAAGTACTACAACATGGACCAGGTGACCGCGCAGGCGCTGACCCTGTTCGCCCGGATCACGGGCCGGCCCCGTGCCGAGATCTCGGCAGCGGTCCCGGTGCCTGCCACGGTCCGCAGCTAGCGCGTGACGGCGCAACGGCGACGGGCGTGTGCTGCCGCGGCGCGGGTGACCGGCGGCCGAGCCAGCCCGGGACGGCCCGGTCAGCCGAGGAAGCCAAGCACCTGCGTGCCGCGCGTCTCGTGCGGCAGGGCCAGCACCGGCACCGGCGACGAGCACAACACCTGATACGCAACGGTCCCGACCCGCACCGTGAACAGGCCCGTGCCGCCGTGCAGGCCGAGCACAATCAGGTCCACGGTCTCCCGGTTCGCGACCTCGGCAATTTCTTCGGAGACCAGTCCCTGCGCGACCTCGAGGTCAGGCATCGGTTCCAGCCCGAGTGCGTCGGCCAGGCGCTGCAGGGCCTCGAGCGCCTTGCCCTGGGCCGACGTGGCCTGATCGGGCTGGTCGCGCACCTCGAGATCGATCGGCGTCGGCAGCACGGTCCAGCGACCGCCCTCGTCGCCGGGCATGACGTGCAGCAACCTGACCGTCGCGTGGCTGGCGCGCGCGACCCGGGCCGCGACTCGCCCGTCGTCGAGCACGTGATCGTGGAAGTCCACCGGCACCAGCACCTCCTCGAGTTCGCCAATCGTCCGCATCTGACCGGTGGCGACCGCTGGCGGCACCACCAGCACCGGGCGGGTCGCTGCGTGCAGGACCTGCTCGGCGACCGAGCCGCACATCACCTTGCTGACGCCGGTGGCGCCCTGGGTGCCGAGGACGATCAGCTGCGCGCCGCCGGTGTCGGCAGCCCGCAGGATCTCGACAGACGGGTCGCCGATCGCCACCACATTGCGGTGTGCGGCGGCAGCGCCGGCGCCGAGCGTGTCGTCGACGAAGTCGGTCAGCGCTTGCGCCAGCAGTGCGAGCGGATCGTCGCCGGCATGCAGGCGTTGGGCCGTGGCCAGCAACGGGTCGGCGACCGTCAGGACGGTCAGCGGCTGGGCGAAGGTCGCGGCGATCCGCCCCGCGCTGGTCAGCGCGACGGACGAAGGCGGCGAGAAATCGACGGCGCACAGGATCGACATGACCGGCAGCGTCCTCCGTTCCACGCACGCCGTCAAGCCTGCAGCAGGTCGCGCAGCTGCGACCAGCGACGGCGAGTCTGCATCCCCTTTACCGCGATGGCCAACGCCCGCGTCTGCCCCACCAGCACCACCAGTGACTTGCCGCGGGTGACGCCGGTGTACAGCAGGTGTCGCTGCAGCATCGTGTAGTGCTGCGTCGTCACCGGGATGACCACCGCGGGATACTCCGAGCCCTGCGCCTTGTGGATGGTGGTGGCATAGGCCAGCACCAGCCGATCGAGATCGGCGAGCTCGTAGATCACGGCGCGGCCGTCGATCTCAACGGTGACGCACGCCTGATCGGCTGCGATCGCACGAATCACGCCGAGGTCGCCGTTGTACACGTCCCGGTCGTAGTCGTTCTCGATCTGCATGACCTTGTCGCCGACCGCAAAGCGCTGGCCGAAGCGCTCGATCGCCGGTGCGCCGTGCGGGTTGAGCAGGCGCTGCAGGGCCTGGTTCAGTGCCTTGGCACCGAGGCTGCCGCGGTTCATCGGACACAGCACCTGGACGTCGCGCACCGGGTCCAGCCCGAACCGCCGCGGGATGCGCTCGGCCACCACCTGCAACAGCTTCTGCTGCGCCCGTTCGGGCGAGTCGGCGGCGACGAAGAAACAGTCGCCGTCGCCATCCTGCGCGAACACCGGCAGGTGGCCCGCGTTGATGGCGTGAGCGGCGAGCACGATGCGGCTCGCAGCGGACTGCCGGTGGATCTCGGTCAGGCGCACCACCGGAACCCGGCCCGAGGCAATCACGTCGGCCAGCACCTGCCCCGGGCCGACCGATGGCAGCTGATCGACGTCGCCGACCAGCAGCACGCCCATCGTGTCGGGCACCGCCTGCAGCAGGTGCGCCATCAGCACGACGTCGACCATCGAGGCCTCGTCGATCACCAGCAGATCGCCTTCGAGCGGATGCCGGGCCGACCGGCGGAAGCGGCCGTCCTGCGGCATGATCTCGAGCAGGCGATGGATGGTGCGGGCTTCGAGGCCGGTGGCTTCGGCCATCCGCCTCGCCGCACGTCCAGTGGGGGCGGCCAGCAGCGGGCGCACGCCCTTGGCCATCAGGATGCCGAGGATCGCGCGC
>JACDAO010000379.1 GCA_013695405.1 Acidobacteriota bacterium
GGTCAGCACCTTCCAGCCGTCCCAGTCGCTCTCGGCCAGGCCGTCCTCAATCGAGCAGATCGGGTACTGCCGCACCCAGTCGGTGTAGAGCTCGACCATCTCGTCGCTGGAACGGGTCGGGTCACCAGACTTCTTGAAGACGTACTGGCCGTCCTTCCACAGCTCGCTCGACGCGACGTCGAGCGCGATCCAGACCTGCTCGCCGGCCTTCAGGCCGGCCTTGGCGATTGCCTCCATCACCACGTCGAGCGCGTCCTGGTTGCTCTTGAGGCTCGGCGCGAAGCCGCCTTCGTCGCCGACGCCGGTCGACAGGCCGCGACCCTTGAGGATGCCGCGCAACGCGTGGAAGATCTCGGTGCCCCAACGCAGCCCTTCCGAGAAGCTCGGCGCGCCGAGCGGCATCACCATGAACTCCTGGAAGTCGACGCTGCTGTCGGCATGGGCGCCGCCGTTGAGGATGTTCATCATCGGCACCGGCAGCAGATCGGCATGTCCGCCGCCGGCCAGCACGTGCCGCAGCGCCCCGATGTACTCGTACAGCGGCACACCCTTCTCGGCCGCACCGGCGTGCAGGGCAGCCATCGACACACCGAGGATGGCATTGGCGCCGAGCCGGCTCTTGAACTCGGTGCCGTCAAGCGCGATCAGCGCCTCGTCGAGGCTGGACTGATCGAAGTCCTGCCCAACGACCGCCTCCGCGATCTCTCCGTTGATGTGACCGACCGCCTTGCGGACGCCCTTGCCCAGGTAGCGGTCGTGGTCGCCGTCCCGCAATTCGAGCGCCTCGCGCTCGCCGGTCGACGCGCCCGACGGGACGGCGGCGCGCCCGAAGGCACCGCTCTCGAGGGTGATGTCGACTTCGACAGTGGGGTTGCCGCGCGAATCGAGAATCTCGCGACCGATGATCTGCTGAATCTTCACTGGCAGGACTACTCTGAAATCTTGGCCGTGCTCCGGGGGACCGGGCCTCTAGCCCTGGCCGGGCGCGTCGCCGCCCTGCTCGATGCGCCGCTGCGCCTCGTCGAGCGGCGGCACGTACGGCTCGTCGTCGGTGGTGACCACGACGATGCCCTTGGCGGTGACGGTGTGCCGTGCGCGGTCTTCCTCGGCGTAGTAGCCGATCACCGCACCGCGCGGAATGAACACGTCGCGGTCGATGATCGCGCCGCGGATTCGGGCATGGCGACCGACCCGGACGCCGGGCATCAGAATACTCTGCTCGATCTGGCAGTAGCTGTGGACCCGGACGTTCGGGCACAGGATGCTGCCCTGCACGCAACTGCCCGAGACGATCACGCCCGACGAGATGATCGAGTCGATCGCTTCGCCGCGCCGGCCCTCGTGACCGAACACGAACTTGGCCGGTGGCGCCTGCTCCATGTAGGTGCGGATCGGCCACTCCGGATCGTACAGGTTGAACTCGGGATTGACCTGGACCAGGTCCATGTTGGCTTCGTAGTAGGCGTCGAGCTCGCCGATGTCACGCCAGTACTTGTTGGCCTTCTTGTTCTCGTCCGAGAAGCGATACGAGTAGACCGGGGCATGGCCGATCAGCGACGGGAGGATGTCCTTGCCGAAGTCGTGTTTGGTGTCGCGCGTCGCATCCTCCTCGAGCGCGCGGATCAGCACGTCGGCTTCGAACACGTAGATGCCCATCGACGCGAGCGCCACGCCCGGCATGCTCGGGATCGGCTGCGGCCGCGCCGGTTTCTCCTCGAAGCCGACGATCCGTTCCTGGTCGTCGACCTGGATCACGCCGAAGCGTCCGGCAGCCTCCTCGACCGGGACCTCGTAGGTGGCCACCGTCGCCGCCGCGCCGCGCTCGATGTGCGCGCGCAGCATCTTGGCGTAGTCCATCTTGTAGACGTGATCGCCGGACAGGATCACCACGTGCCGCGGCGCCTCGCGCACCACCGAATAGAGGTTCTGATAGACCGCGTCGGCGGTGCCCAGGTACCAGTTGTCGCTGACCCGCTTCTGCGGCGGCAGGATCTCGATGAACTCGCCGAGTTCCTCGGCCACCACGTTCCATCCCATGCGGATGTGGCGATTGAGCGACAGGCTCTTGTACTGGGTGACGATGAAGATGCGGCGCAGCCCGGCGTTGATGCAGTTGCTGAGGGTGAAGTCGATGATCCGGTAGGGACCGCCGAAGTAGACGGCGGGCTTGGCGCGTTCCTTCGTCAGCGGGAACAGGCGTTCACCGACGCCGCCTGCCAGGACGATCACGAGCGACTCGTTGAGCATGGCCACCGGTCCGGTGCACGGCAGCGCCGGCACGTCAATGCGCGGCCAGTGACGAAGGTTCGGAGCGCCCCCGTCGCCGGTCACGCGACACGGTCGGCATCATATAACCGCTGCGACATTCCCTCCGGGCGCGTTTCTGCCCTATGATCCGACATCGGTCATGCCGGAGGGGCGTGCCGCGGGGGTTGCAGAGCATGCGAACGACTGTGCAGGTGACCGGGCTCGCCACGATGCTGGCCCTGGTGGTGTGCGTCTCGCCGGTGGCGGCGCAGAACAAGGACGACAAGACGGCGGCCCCTGCCGATGCCAGGCAGCAGGCGATCGACTCGCTGGTCAGCGCGGTCAACGAGGCGATGAAGGCGCCGGCCGGCACGGTGGTGTACATGGCCGACGCGGCCTCGCGTGCGGTCACCGCCGACCCGGCCGCGGCCGTGCCGATGACCTTGAAGGTCGACTACCTCAAGGCGTCCGACAACAAGATCTACGCGCCCTTTACGGTGACCGTGCCGGCCGGGGCGCTCGGCCCGGGCGCCAACCTCGGCGTCTATGTGCGGCTTGCCGCCCGCGGGGCCCAGCCACCGGCGGCGCAACCGGCCGCGGTGGCCGAGGATCCGAAGAAGAAGAAGGACGACAAGAAGAAGAAGGGGAAGGAGGCGCAGGATCTGGCCTCGCAGGCCGTCTCCGGCGTCGAGTACCCGTGGGAGGACTACTACGAGCTGGCTGCCGCGCCACGTGCCCCAGGTGGCCCGTTGAGCTTCAGCCGTCCGTTCAGCGTGGTCACCGGCGACTACGACGCCTACATCGCTTTGGCCTCGCGGGAGCCCGCCGCGGCGGCCGGGCCGCTGAAGATTGCCGTCCACAAGGCCGAGATCACCGTGCCGAACTACTGGGGCAGCGACTTCGCCCTGAGCAGCGTGTTCGTCGCCAACAAGGTCAGCCAACTGACCGAGGTGCCGGTCGGCGACGCCCAGAAGCTCAAGCCCTACGTCATCGGCAACCTCGAGATTTCACCGGTGTTCGACGGCAAGTTCGTCTCCGCGGACGAGCTGTCGGTGTTCTTCATCATCTACAACGCCGCGATCGGGGACGACAAGAAGCCGGATGTCGTGATCGAGTTCCAGCCCTACAAGAAGGGCCCGGTCGGCGAGACCACGTTCCGGGCTGTGGCGCCTCAGAAGCTCAACACCGAGACACTGCCGGCCAGCTTCGACGTCGCGCAGGGCCACCAGCTGGTGGGGAGCCTGAACGTGCCAGTCTCGGCATTCGAGGCCGGGGACTACCGCCTTGCCATCAAAGTGACGGACAATAAGAGTGGAAAGTCTTTGACCCACGACGTCGCCTTCACGGTCGCTGGCTCCTAGCCGCCACCCGAAGCGGCGTGACCGCCACGAATGCCGCGGCGGGTCGGCCGACAACAGGAGTATCGATGACCCGATCGGTGACGCTGACGGCGCTCTCGCTCGGCCTGAGCCTCGCCTCGCTGGCGCTGGCCCAGCCGCTGCGGCAGGCCCACGCGCGCGCCGCCATCGGGTCGACCGCTCCCGGTGTCGATCTCGTCGCCGGCCGGATCGAGGGCGTGGTCACCGACCAGCACGGCGCGCCGCTGGCCGGCGTCGCCGTCTCCGCGGTCGGGCCCGACGCATTGTTCGGGGTCACCGATCGCACCGGACGCTTCATCTTCTCCGCCGTCCCGGTCGGCACCTATCTGGTGCGGGCGCAGCGGGCCGGCTATCGCGCCTCCACCCGCGAGTTCGTCGACGTCGGCCCGGCCGCCAGTGCCCGCCACATCGTCCGGCTGGTGCCTCTCGAAGGCACCTCGGCGCCCGCTGTGGTCGACGGCACGCCGCCGTCGCCGGTGATCGCCGCCGGCTTCGGCAGCAGCACGGTCGCTCCGGCCCCGGGCGCGACGACCAGCACCGATCAATCCGACGATCACGATCACTCCGCCCGTCTGTGGCGGCTTCGGCACATGAAGCGCTCGGTGCTCCGCGACATCGATCAGCAGCTCGCGCTCCTGTCGCCAGGGGATGACCTGTCGTGGATCGAGGAACGGCTCGGCACCGCGCAGGCGGTGGCGGCCTCGTCGCGCCAGACCTCATCGTTGCTCGGCGATGCGTCGCTGTCCGGGCAGGTCCAGTTCCTGACCACGACGGCGTTCGACGAGGGCAGTGGCGCGGACGATCGGCTTGCCTGGGATCGCGGACCCGCCGGCGTGGCCTACGCCACGCTCGGCGCGCCGATCGGCAACACAGGCGCGTGGTCGGTGCGAGGCGCGATGAGCCGCGGCGACCAGTCGTCGTGGATGGTCGCCGGTTCGTACCTGCAGCCGACCGACACCAGTCACGCCCTCGACCTGGGCGCCTCGTTCGCGCTGCAGACCTTTTCGGACGCCACGCCCGCGGCTCTGATGAGCGTCAACGAGCGGCGTCGGGCCGCCGGCAGCATCCACGCCTTCGACACCTGGCGCGTGCACCGCCGCGCGGTGGTCACCTACGGCTCGCGGTACGCGTATCACGACTACCTCGACCGTCCGACGCTGATGAGTCCAAGCGTATCCGTGGCGGTGTCGCCGCTCAACAAGAT
>JACDAO010000224.1 GCA_013695405.1 Acidobacteriota bacterium
CGCAGGAAGGCCAGCGATTTCGGGGAGAAGCCCGGGGCGGACGCCATGCGCCATCGTACCAAGCGATCGCGACGGACTCCGCGCGCCCCCGCGCAGGGACGAGCCGGCTGCGCGGCAATCTGAGGAGAGCAGACACCTGCCCCAGGCGTCAGAGCCGCGCGCTCGGGAGGCGCTCCGCGCGGTAGCCGCCGCGGCGTCGATCGTTCACGTACATCGTGCCGAACACCGCCACGAGGATCAGCGCCGCAGGCGCGACGTAACGGAACGACTCCTGGCCGCCGCGAGCCTCGGCCGGCTGCAGGATCGCGTTGGCCTCCGCCACGACAGGATCGCCCAGCCGCGTGGCCACGACGGCTCGCAACGCCGTAGCCGTGGCGTCGCCCTGCACCTGCCCGGTCTGCCGTAGCGAGGCCAATGCCGTGCGCGTCGCCGTCAGCGCATCGCTGATGTCGCTGGCATCCACCGCGGTCGCCCCGCGCGTCGCCGCCTCCAGGTGCGCCGGGAAACGCTGCTCCACCCGCTCGAGCACCGCGGTCGCCTGCGTGGGGTCGAGCGCGCCGGCGAGGAACCTGTCGGCAAGGCTTCCGATCAGCGGCACGCCGACGGCGCCAGCCATGCCGAGCCCGACGCCGGCCGTCAGCACGATCCCGAGTGATCCCGTGCGAGGCAGCCGCTCGCTCACCAGCCCGACCATCGTCGGGAAGAAGAACGCGATGCCCCACGCGAAGATGGTGGCGACGGCGAGCGCCGACCAGAGGCCCTGCACGAAGCTGAGGAAGAACAGCCCGGTGCCGGTGAGGATGGCGGCGGCCAGCAGCATCCCCGTTGGCGCGAGGCGCTCGACGAAGTGGCTGGCGAGCAGTCGCAGTACCACCATCCAGCCGCTGATCCACACCAGCACGAGAATGCCGTGCATGCCGACCGCCTCGAGCACCGCCGGCACCCACCGCATCGGGCCGAGCTCGATCGAGGTGGTGATTGCCATCATCGCGAGCAGCAGGATGAAGAGCGGGCTCGTGAGCGTGTAGCGGAACATCTCGCTTACCGGAATGCCGGCTTCGGCGTTCTCGGTTCTGGGGAACTGCTGCGGCAGCACCAGCGCGCCATACACGACGATCGGGATGTAAATCACCGCCAGCTGATAGGGCCAGTACGCGAATCGGCCGCCGTAGTTTGCGAGCAGGAACCCGACCAGACCGCCCGCGACGATGCCGATTGGGAAGAAGGCATGGAACCAGTTCAGGCGCGTGGTTTTTTCTTCGGGGAACAGCGCGGCGACCAGCGGGTTGCCGGCGACTTCGATCATGCCGTTGCCCACGGCCAGCGTCGCGGCGCCAAGCATCAGCACCCAGAAGCCGGACGGCGAGCCCACCTGGGTGACGGCGGCAATCATCAGCGTGATGCCCGTGAGGTGCGCCGCGAAGCCGAATCGCGCGCCGTTCTTGAGCCCGAAGGCCTCGAGCATCGGCCCGAGCACCAGGAGCGAAATCGCCATCCCCCAAAGCGCTGCCCCGCCGATCAGGCCGACCTGGTAGTTGGTCAGGATGAAGTCCTGCTTGAGCGCGACCAGGATGTTGCTCACGAGCGCGAACGACGCGCCGGTCGGGATCAGCGCCAGGCAGATCCCCGAGAACAGCCGGGCGCGGTTGACACCTTGCGCAGGTACCTGTGACATCGCGTGGACCTCTCCCCCGCCATGAGCTGCAGTGACGGCCGGCTCGGCGAGCCGGACCAACCAACCGCGCCCGATTCCCGATTCTCGACTCCCGACTCCCGACCCTATTGAGTGGCGCGCAGTATATGCCGCCCGAGGCGCGGGGGCCGCACCAGCCCTTGGCGTGGCTGCGCGCAATCACCCATAATCCCCTCGTCCAATGATCACCTTCATGTCCAGACACCTGTTCGTGTGCCTCGTTTTCTGTGCCGGCGCTCTCGACGTACGCGGGCAAGTGGTGCCGCGTGCGGCAGACGACCTCAACAGCGCCCTGGCGGCGGTGAAGTGGCGCTCGCTCGGACCCTTTCGCGGCGGACGCACCAACGCCGGGACGGGTGTCGTCGGTGATCCGAAGACGTACTACATGGGCACGACCGGCGGCGGGCTGTGGAAGACCGACGACAGCGGCATCAGCTGGCGCAACATCTCGGACGGCTACTTCAAGACCGGGTCGATCGGCGCCATCGCCGTGGCGGAGAGCGATCCCAACGTGGTCTACGTCGGTACTGGCGAGCACGCCATTCGCGGCGTGATGACGCACGGCGGCGACGGCATGTACCGCTCGACCGATGCCGGGAACACCTGGAAGCCGATCGGCCTGGATCAGACGCAGCACATCGCGCGGATCGTCGTTCATCCGAACGACCCGGACGTCGTCTACGTCGCGGCGCAGGGCGCGCTGTACGGCGCGTCGCCGGAACGGGGCGTCTTCAAGTCCACCGACGGCGGCGCCACGTGGACGCACGTCCTCCGTGTCGACGACAAGACGGGTGCCTCGGAACTCTCGATGGACGCGACCAACCCGCGGATCATGTATGCCGCGATGTGGGAGTACGGCCGGCTGCCGTGGAAGGTCATCAGCGGCGGCCCCGGTAGCGGCCTCTACAAGTCGACCGACAGCGGCGAGACCTGGCAGAAGATGACCAAGGGCCTGCCCGAGGAGATGGGCAAGATGGCCATCGCCGTCGCCCGCTCGAACCCCGACAAGGTCTACGCGCTCATCGAGAGCGATTCGAACAAGGACACCCGCGGCCTGTACGTGTCGACCAACGCCGGCAAGAGCTGGAGCCAGGTCACCAGCGAGCCCCGCCTCGTGCAGCGCGCGTGGTACTACATCGAGCTCTTCATCGACCCGACGAACGAGAACACGATCTACGTGCTGAGCGCGCCGGCGCTCCGCTCCACTGACGGCGGCAAGACGTGGGAGACGCTGTCGGGTACGCATGGCGACTTCCACGACCTGTGGATCAATCCCGACAACCCCGACAACTTCGTCATCTCCAACGACGGCGGAGTGGCGATCACCTTCGACAAGGGCAAGAGCTGGAGTTCGCAGAACAACATGCCGACGGCCCAGTTCTACCGCATCAACGTCGACAACCAGTTCCCGTACCGCATCTACGGTGGGCAGCAGGACAACACGTCGGTCTCGATCGCGAGTCGCGAGCTCGGCGCCGGAGGCATCAGCCCTTCCAGCTGGACGGCGTCGGCCGGCGGAGAAAGCGCCTTCCTGGCGTTCGATCCCGACAACCCACGCTTCGTCCTCGGGGGCAGCTACCAGGGCACGATCGAGGTCATCGACACCAGGGCGACCGCTGGCACGAAGATCATGGCGGCGCCCATCCAGTACCTGAGCATGGACGCCCGGGACATGAAGTACCGCTTCAACTGGAACGCGCCGATCATCTGGAGCCGGCACGAGCCCGGCACGTACTTTCACGGCGCGCAGGTCCTGTTGAAAACCTCGGATATGGGTACGACGTGGCAGGCCGTGTCGCCCGACCTGACCCGCAACCTGAAGGAGAAGCAGGGCAAGGGCGGCGGCCCGTTCACCAACGAGGCCGTCGGCGCGGAGAACTACGGCACGCTCGCCTACGTTGCGGAATCGCCCCACGAGAAGGGTGTGATCTGGACCGGCAGTGACGACGGGCTGGTGCAGCTGACGAGGGATGGCGGCACGACCTGGAAGGACGTCACGCCGAAGGACCTCGCCGAGTGCCTGGTCAACGCGATCGAGGTGTCTCCGTTCGACAAGGGGACCGCCTACATCGCCACCACCCGCTACAAGTTCAACGACCACGCGCCGGGCCTGTACAAGACGACCGACTACGGCGCGACCTGGACGAAGATCGACAAGGGCATTCCGGCCAACACCTTCACCAGGGTCGTGCGCGAGGATGACGTCACGCGCGACCTGCTCTTCGCGGGCACCGAACGCGGCGTCTTCCTCTCGAGGAACGGCGGCAAGGACTGGTCGTCCTTCCAGCTCAATCTGCCGATCACGCCGATCACCGACCTGCGTGTCCATCGGGGCAACCTGATTGCGGCCACGTCGGGCCGGTCGTTCTGGGTCCTCGACGACCTGTCGCTGATCCGCCAGTACAGCAAGGACACGCCCGCGTTCGCGATCCATCCGCCGGCCAGTGCGTATCTGGCAAACGGCGGCAGCGAACTGGACGGCACAGACGACGAGTTCACGGGAGCGCACACGTTTCGTGGCGTGAACCCCGCCAACGGCATCGTCCTCTACTACCAGGTGCCGGAGATGAAGAAGACCGAGGACATCACCCTCCAGATCGCAGATGCGGCGGGCACGACCATCCGCACGTACACGTCGAAGAAGGCCTCCGACTTCAAGAAGTGGGATGGCGGGCCCAAGGCGGAGCCTGTGCTGCCGAAGGCGAAGGGACTGAATCGATTCGTCTGGGACATGCGCCACGCGACGATTCCCGGCATTCCGAGCGTGTTCATCGAGGCCAGCTACAGTGGGCACAAGGCGGCGCCAGGCACGTACCGGGTCTCCCTGACAATGGGCGAGCAGACCGTGGTGACGCAGGCCGAGATCCTCGCGAATCCGCTCTATTCGACCAGCGCCGCAGGCTACAAGGAATACGACGCGCTCATGACCCGGATGGAGCGCGATCTGGCGTCGATGCACCGGACGGTCAACAGCCTGCACGAGAAGCAGACGCAACTGGCCGCGCTCCTCGCGTCGATGCCGGCGGGCGAGACGTTCGCGGCCGTCAGACGCGACAGCGAGGCGCTGCTCGAGAAGCTGAAGGCGTGGGATGAGGAGATGGTCCAGCGCAAGTCGAAGGCGTACGACGACGTGGAGAACTTCCCCAACAGGTTCACGGCCAACTACCTGTTCCTGATCAACCAGACCGAAAGCGACATTCCGCGGGTCAACCAGCCTTCGCTCGACCTGCTCGACAGACTGTCCAGCGAGTGGTCCGCGCTGAAGGCACGATCCGACGAGATGCTCACCAGGGATATTCCGGCCCTGAACAAGACCCTGTGGGACGCCGGCGTTGGCGCGATCTGGAAGAAGTGACGAGGCGACACATGGTGGACGACGAGACCGGTGCCCGCGCCCTGCGCTTCGTGACGTCGGCGGAAATCGAGATCGAGGAACTGCCCTGGGGGCCGCACGAGTGGCTGTGCCGGCCGGGCCTCACCGACGCGCGCGAGCTGCTGCTGGTGCGCGTGCGCATGCCGCCCGGCACCGGGCACGCCTTTCACCGGCATCCCGCGATGGAGGAGATCATCTACGTCGTCTCAGGCACCGCCGAGCAATGGGTGAACCGCGAGTCTCGGCGCCTCGGGGCGGGCGACATCGCGCACATCCCGACAGACATGGTCCACGGGACCTACAACGCGGGCGACGAGACGCTGGTGATCCTCGCGATCCTGTCGCCGGCGCAGTTCGACGGCCCGGCGCTCGTCGATGTCTCGACCGACGAGCCGTGGAGCACACTCCGGTCGTGACGCCTCGCACCGTCCTGCTGCTCGGCACACTCGACACCAAGGGACACGAGTACGGCTTCGTGCGCGATCTGATTCACGCGCGCGGTCACCGCACCATGC
>JACDAO010000384.1 GCA_013695405.1 Acidobacteriota bacterium
GCCGCCGGCCACGTGCTGCAGTTTGTGCGCGTCGGGATAGGGCGACCGGTACTGCACCTCCACGTGGGGGAACCCGCTTGCCCGCACGAAGTAGGCGAGCGTGTCGGGGTGCAGTGGCCGGACGTGCGTGATGTCCCTGACGTAACTCTGGAAGAACGCGAACCAACACGCCACGTTGACGGTCTCGAGCACGAGCACGCCGCCGGGCCGGAGTACCTCCGACGACCGTTGCAGCAGCTGCACCAGATAATCGGGCTCGAGATGTTCCACGACCTGCGCTGCAAAGATGCCGCCGAGGCTCTCGTCCGGCAATCCATGCAGGTAGGACAGCGCGTCGCCCTCGGTCGCCTCGAGCCCGCGCTGGCGGCTCTGCTCGACCATCTCGTGGTTGATGTCGAGACCGCAGGCCGGCACCCCCTGCTGCCGCAGCAGTTCGAGGAACTCGCCGCGTCCGCAGCCGATGTCGAGCACGTCGCGCTGGCCATCGAACAGCGGCAGGTAGTCACGCAGGCGATCGCGAATGGCGGTGGTCGATCCCCGGAACTGATCCTCGAAACCGACGTACTTGAAGGACTCGATGCCGCCCGCCGCGAATGAACTGACCGCCGAGCCGGCAGGCGCGTGACGTGCGGACAGCGGCGCACCCGGACCGGCCGCGGCATCGTCCCCGACGGTGACGTGTCGGTGGGCGTCCCTGACGATCAGGTGCTCGACTTCACGCTTGATCGTCTGCGTGGCCCGCGTGACCACGCCGAGCGACTGCGCCAGTTGCTCGTGGGCCGCGTTCAGGGCCCCGACCCGCGCGGCGAAGCGCTGCTCGTGCACGGCCAGCATCTCCAGCCGTCGGTTCAACTCGTCGCCGACGCCGCTGATCGCCCCGCCCGGACCGACGGTGCGGTGGTGCAGCCTCTCGACGGCGTCGCCGACGTCCTCGACGCGGCGCGTCGCGAGTCCGTCGAATTCGTAGTCCTTGGTGTCCAGGTACGGCGTGATGCGCTGCACGTAGATGACCAGCGCGGAGTGGAACGTGGCCAGGCGCTCGAGTTCGAGGCGTACGGTGTCAACCAGTGCCGCCTGGCTGTCCCGCACCGACCGCCCGACCACGACGTTGCGATTCACGTGGTCGACCAGTGCCGCATTGAACGCCTCCTGACGGCTAAGCATGGGCATCAGGAGGCGCCACACCGGGCCGAGCAGCAGGCCGGTAAGCCCGCCGGGCGGCTCCATGTCGCCGAGGATGGCGAAGCGCTCGTTGAGCGGCGTGACCTGTGTCTCGTCGGGAGGCGCGGCCGGGTGTGGCATCGCCGGCACCGGCGGCAGTGCCGCGTCCAGTGCCGAGAGCGCGGCGTTATAGGCCGCATCGGCGTCCTCGCGCGCGGCCTTCAGGCGTGCGAGGTGATCCTTGTCGATCGAGCGCGTGGATCGGATCTCTGACATGCGCGGCCGACTTATGCGCCGGCCGCGGCGTGAATCGTGCCGGTGAGCGGGCTGCTGGCCGAGCCATACCGCCTTCTCGGGATGCGCCCGGCGAGGAACGCGAGGCGTCCGGCCGCCACGGCGTGCTGCATCGCCTCGGCCATCAGGACCGGGTACTCGGCCTGCGCGATGGCCGTGTTCAGCAGTACCGCGTCCGCGCCCAGTTCCATCGCAATCGCGGCGTCGGACGCAGTGCCGACGCCCGCATCGACGATCATCGGCACCCGCGAGAATTCCTTGATGATCGAGATGTTGTTGGGGTTCTGGATGCCGAGCCCCGACCCGATCGGGGCCCCGAGCGGCATCACCGCGGCGGCGCCCGCGTCCGCCAGTTTGCGGCACACGATGGGGTCGTCGGTGGTGTAGGGCAGCACCACGAAGCCTTCCTTCACGAGCACCGTCGTCGCCTCGAGCAACGCCTCGTTGTCAGGGAACAGCGTGCGCTCGTCGCCGATCACTTCCAGCTTCACCCAGTTGGACAGCCCGGCCTCGCGCCCGAGCCGTGCCGTGCGGATCGCGTCGGCCGCCGTGTAGCAGGCCGCCGTGTTCGGCAGGATGAACAGCGTCGGGTCGATGAAGTCCATCAGCGACGCCCCGCTCTTGTCGTGGAGGTCGACGCGCCGCACCGCCACCGTGACCACTTCCGCCCCTGAGGCGGCGTGACACTCGGCCATCACCTGGTGCGACGGGTACTTTCCGGTGCCGACGAACAGCCGGGACGTGAATGTGCGATCAGCGATGGTCAGCGTGTTGGACATGGGAGAACGTTCTTTCCGAGGAGGGTCCGCTGCGCATCAGCAGGACGCCGCAGCCGCCGACCAGCAGCAGCAGCAGGGTGGCGACGATGCCGCCGGCGGCCGGCCAGGCGTGCACGATCTGGGCAAGGATACGCTCCCGGCCGACGTCCAGGCCGCCAGTCGCATGCAGGTACAGGTGCCGATGGTCGAGCGACCAGTCCGGACCGGCAACGTGCCATTGCGCGACGGCGGTCGTGGCCAGCAGAACGACCGTGACCAGGCTGCCCGTCAGCAGGGGCCAGGCGCGTTCCGCCAGGTCGCCCAGCGCCGCCCGCACGCCGATGGCGAACGCGACCGCCACCGGCACCGCCGCGGGGAACAGCCATCGGCCCTGATGCTGGTCGACAGTCTGCAGCAGCACCTGTCGCACCGGGGCCTGGAGGAGGCAGGCGATGAACGCCAGGCCCAGATAGGCCGCGGCGATGCGGACCTGCCGCTCGGCGCCGCCGAAGGTGACGGTGGCCCGGGCGAGGCCAAGCCCGGCCACCGCCCAGAGCAGGCCGACGATCACGCCGGCCGTTGATGGCAAGGTGGCCGAGCCGCCGCCGAACCCTCCGAGCGACGTCCAGCTCGAGGTCACGAACGACGGCAACTGGGCGGTCGCGTCGATGATCACGGCGAGCACGAACGCGAGCGGCGCGCTGCCTGCAGCGGTGAGTCCCGGACCGATCTGGTACGCGGTACGCGTCTGCAGCGCGATCAGCGCCGCCAGGACTATGCCGCCGAGGACGACGGGCCATGTCCCGCGAGACGTCGAACGATCGTCGCCAGACGGCAGCACCGCGGTCATCAGCACGAGGCCGTTCACCGGCACCAGGAAGAGCGCCGCGTCCTTCATCGCAGCCGCCAGGGCCGTCCACGCAAGGAGCGCGGCCAGCCGACTAAGACCCGGACCGAGCACGATCCAGCGCACGGCCGCGAGGACGGCCAGGGCCGCACACGCGTTGGCCAGGCTGTCGGGGGTGACCGCGCCGGCGTATTTTGCCAGCACCGGCTGCGTCGCAAGCGCGAGTGCGGTGACCGCGGGCACCCAGAGGCCACCTCCCACCACGCGCGCCGTGTGCCACCCGGCATACGTGACGATGACCAGCGACAGACTCAGGATGAGCCTGAGCATGATCGGCGCCAGCGCGCCCGCGCCGGCTGCGCACAGACCCCCGAGGGCGCGAGCGCCCACCCAGTGGAACCACGGCTTGCCGCCGGGCGTCAGCGGCGGCGCCGCGCCATTCACCGGGCTGATGCACGTCACCAACGCGGGGCGTGGATTGCCGCCGAGGGCCTCGCGCTGCACGCTGATCAGGTAGTTCACCTCGTCCGACACCTGGTAGAGCGGCCGTACCAGGGCAGCCGTTGCCGAATGCAGCGCCGCCAGCAGGAGCAGGAGCAGCAGAAGGCGTTTCGGCGCGGCGAGCGGCATTGCCACCGCAGCTAGTTTATCGTCTCCCCGTGAGAGTGGCGGTGGACGGACGCGCCTTTGCGTCGCCGGCAGGTGGCGTGCGCCGCTACCTGCGGGAACTCTATGCTGCGCTCGGCGCGCTGGCGCCGGCACTCGAGGTCGAGGCGATCGGTGCCCCTGTCGAGGAGGTGCTGCCGGGCACGTGCCGGGCCCGCGCTGAGTGGCCCTCGCCCCCGACCAACCTCGGACGTCACGCCGTCGGCCTGCCGCTGACCCTGCGTGCCGGGGCCTACGACCTGTATCACGCACCAGCGTACGTCGCGCCCCTCTGGGGGGGAGTCCCCACGGTCGTCTCCGTCCACGACATCAGCTACGCGAGCCGGCCCGAGTGGTATCCCTATCGCCGCGACCGCCTGCGCCGCTGGTTCTACCGCCAGTCCGTCGCGCGGGCCACGCGACTGCTCGTGCCCTCTTCGTTCACGGCAAGCGAGGTGATGCGGGTGTATGGCGTGCCGTCCAGCCGGCTGCGGGTCGTGCCGCTCGCGGCCGCACCGGCGTTCCTGAGGCCCGAGCCACCGCCGCCCGAGATGCGTGACCCGGTCCTGCTGCACGTCGGCGACCTGCATGCGCGTCGCGACGTCGAGTGTGCCGTCGCCGTGCTGCGAGGGCTCAAGGGCGACGGTGCGACATGGCGCCTGGTGCTGATTGGCCGTGATCGCGGCTGCCTGCCGGGCATCCGGGCGGCGGCGATCGC
>JACDAO010000406.1 GCA_013695405.1 Acidobacteriota bacterium
GTCTACCGCCGCGGACCCTCGGCGAGGCGCCGCCGCGCCTCGGCCTTGAAGGCCTGGTCTTCCGGCCCCCAGTCCGGCGACGGCGGAGCGTCGAGGACGCGCTGCAGGAAGTTGCGCCCCTGCGTGGAGTCGCCGGTGTCCAGGTAGACCTCAGCGAGGAAGTACATCGTCGCGGTCGATTCCGGGTCATGGCTCAGCGAGCGTCGGAGGTGTTCGACCGCCTTGTCGGTGCTGCCGCCGAACAGGCCTGGCACCTTGTGATACCAGCGACCGAGCGCACGGTCGGCCGACCCGTTCAGATACGCAGGGTCGATCGCCAGCACCCGCTCCAGGGCGGTCTTGATCCGGGCTCGATACTTCAGCCCCTGTCGCAGGCCAAACGACTCAGCCAGCGCGCCCATGTTGGCGGCCAGCCAGAAGTGGCCCTCCGGGCGCGCCTCGTTGAGGCGGATCGCGTCGTCGGACGCCTGCACCCCAACCTCGAGCCAGGTCCGGCGGTCCGGCTCGGGCCCGTGCGTGCCGAGGAAATACCCGGCGCGCGCCAGCTTCCACGCGCCGACGAAGTCCTGGGGCTCGCGACGGTGACGTGCCTGGTACGCCTCGGCCGCTCGCCGCGCTGCCACGGGGTCGTCGCGGCGCGCGTAGAGCGCGTCAGCGGCGTCCGTGCTCTGCGCCAGCACACCTGCGTGGGTGGCCAGTAGCCACAGGGCCGTAAGGTAGACTGACTTGATGCACACGCTCATCCGTGAAGTCCTCGAGCAACTGGGAGAGGATCCTGGCCGGGAGGGACTGGTCAGGACGCCGGAACGGGTCGAGAAGTCACTGAAATTCCTCACGAGCGGTTACGCCGCTGACGTCGACGAGATCCTCAACGGCGCGCTGTTCGCGGTCGACTACAGCGAGATGGTGATCGTCAAGGACATCGACTTCTACAGCCTGTGCGAGCACCACCTGCTGCCGTTCTTCGGCAAGTGCCACGTCGCGTACATCCCGCGCAACCAGGTGATCGGCCTGAGCAAGATTCCGCGGCTGGTCGACGTCTTCAGCCGGCGCCTGCAGGTGCAGGAGCGACTGACCAACGAGATCGCCGAGATCATCCGCGAGAAGGTCGACCCGCTCGGCGTCGGCGTGATCATGGAGGGGACGCACCTGTGCATGGCGATGCGTGGGGTCGAGAAGCAGAATGCCGCCACCGTGACCAGTGCCATGCTCGGCGCCTTCCGCAGCGATGCCCGTACCAGGGCCGAATTCCTGCAGCTCGCGCAGGCGAGCCGGTAGTGGCCTGCCTCAGTGCACGCTGCCGCCGCCGCCGTGCTCGATCAGCCGCCGTTCGAGCAGCGGCAGCAGCGCGTGCCCGCGCGTGAGCACGGTCGGCTTTTCGAGCAGGGCCATCTTCTCGAGCACCGGCACGTCGAGCGCCTGACTGATGGCGTTGACCAGGGCCTGATCGCTGAGGCGCGGCGGCATCTGCACCTCGCCGCGGGTCAGTGCCGGCAGCAACAGTGCCTCGATCTGCCGCCGCACCGTCGTCAGCGCCGCCAGATCGCCGGTTGCATCTGGCTCCGCGAGCCAACGCACGCGGGCGATGCGATACGAGGTGCCGTCGTCGACCTCGGCCGCGACCTCGAAACGCGCCACACCCTGCAACACGATGTTGAAGCGGCCGTCCTCGAGCGCTTCGTGATGGACGATGGTGCCGGCGCAGCCGGTCGTGTAGATCGGCGGTGTCGCGCCTGGCGCGCCCTGCCAGCCGTCGCGCAGCACGGTCATGCCGATCAGCTTGTTGCCGTCGAGCGCGTGCCGGGTCAACGCTCGGTAGCACTGCTCGAAGATGTGCAGCGGCAGGTAGACGTCGGGAAACAACACCGCGTCGGGCAACGGGAACAGCGGCAGCCGATCGGGAAGGGTCATGGTCGTGGCGGGGCGACCCGCGACTCGTTCAGTGTACCGTCCGGGTCTTCTTGTCCATGTAGTCGGTCAGCACGTACTGCCCGAGAGTCATCGGCGTGGTGAAGTAGGCCTTGCCGTGGCAGATCTGCGCCACCCGCCGGACGAACGCCATCAGCTCCTGGTCGCGCGCCAGCATGAAGGTGTTGATCATGATCCCCGCCTTGCGGCAGGCCGCCACCTCCGCAAACGTCTCGGAGACGATGTAGGGGTCGAGGCCGAACGCGTTGCGGTAGATCTGGCCGTCGGGACGAGTCAACGCTGACGGCTTGCCGTCGGTGATCATGACGATCTGGCGCATGTCCTTGCGCTGCCGTTCGAGGATCCGCCGCGCCAGTCGCAGGCCTTCACGGGTATTGGTGTAGTACGGGCCGACCCGGACGCGTGCCAGATGCTGGATTGGTACTTCCTCGGCCGAGTCGTGGAACAGCACCGCGTTGAGGGCGTCGCCAGGGTACTGATGCCGGATCAGGTTGGCCAGCGCCAGCGCCACCCGCTTGGCCGGCGTGAAGCGATCCTCGCCGTACAGGATCATGCTGTGGCTGCAGTCGAGCATCACCACGGTCGCGCAGGAGCTCTGGTACTCGCCCTGGGCGACGTGCAGGTCCTGGTAATCGACGTCGAGTCCCTGGCCAGGCGCCGGCAGGCCGTGCCGGCCGATCGCGCTGAGCAGAGTCGCGCTCGGGTCGAGATTCATCGTGTCGCCGAATTCGTACGGCTTGGCCGCCCCGCCGGCGTCGATCCCGGTGGCCAGGTCGCGGGTGTCGTGGCGACCGGCACTGCTTCGGCCCAGCGAGCCGAGCAGGTCGCGCAAGGCGCGGTATCCAAGGAAGTCGATGCCCTTGTCGGTGACTTCGAAGGTCACCGGCGGGATGTCACGCCCTTCGCCTGAGCCATTGAGCGGCCCTTGTTCCGGCTGCGGCGCCAGGTAGCCCTGCTGGCCCATGCGATCGATCAGCTTGTCGAGCAGTTGCTCCAGGCCCGAGGCGCTGTCGCCGTCGGCCGGCTCGCCGAGCAGGCGCTCGAGCTGGTCTTCCGACAGCAGCGTGCCATTGAGCAACGCGTCGAGAATTGCGTCCTGCAATTGCTGGCGCGTGTGTCCCCTGGCGCTCGGATCCGGCTCGTATGGGTTCTCGAAGCCACTCGAGAGCAGCATATCGGACAGCTTGGACAGCAACTGTTCGAGGTCGATGCCTTCGAGGTCGTCGGGAATGTACTTGGTGTACTTGTAGCGCATGGCGAGTTGGCTCAGTTGTAGCGTCCGCCTCCGCCAAAGCTGCTGTCATCGTCATCGTCGCGGCCCTGACGCTCGCGGCGACGCTCGGCCTTGCCGCTACCGCGTCGTACCGGCTCGTCGGTGGCGACGAAGGCGCCGGCGTCGCTGCGGCTGATCTTCTTCTGGGCGTGCATGCCCTCGAGCACGAAGTCGACCGCCGAGGCCAGCAGCGGCGCCGGGGCGTCTTCGGGCACGCCGAGGTGGTCGGTGAGGTCGGTCAGGCCGAGCACCTTCCTGGCACCGTCGAGCAGCGCCCGCGCCGAGGCCGTGTCCTCGAGCTGCAGTGAGCCGCCCATGTCGAACCACTCGAGCACTTGGCGCAGCTTGACCTGCCCCATGTGGGTCTCGAACACCTGCCCGACCGCCGACCGGATGATGTCGGCCGCGACCTGCGCCGCGCCCTTCAGCTCGCCTTCGTACTCGAGCTCGAGCTTGCCGGTGATCGACGGCAGAGCCGCGAACAGATCCGAGACCCGTGGCACGGCCAGCGATTCGTCGTTCAGCACGGCGCGACGCTCGGCATTGGAGACGACGTTCTCGAGCAGCGTAATCGGCAGGCGCTGGCTGACGCCGGAGCGATTGTCGACCTTGGCGTCCTTGCGGGCCTGGAAGGCGACCTCCTCGACCACGTCGCGGATGTAACGCGGCACTTCGATCGAGGGGCCGTGCGCGCCGGTGCGCGCCGTCCACGCTTCCTGCTCGGTGATCGCCACGCCTTCGTCGCGGGTCGCCGGGTAGTGGGTGCGAATCTCCGAGCCGATGCGGTCCTTGAGCGGCGTGATGATCTTGCCGCGCGCGGTGTAGTCCTCGGGGTTGGCGCTGAACACCAGCAGGATGTCCAGTGGCAGCCGCACCGGAAAGCCCTTAATCTGGACGTCGCCTTCCTGCAGGATGTTGAACAGCCCGACCTGGATCCGGCCTGCCAGATCCGGCAGCTCGTTGATCGCGAAGATGCCACGGTTGGCACGCGGCACCAGGCCGTAGTGCATCGTGAACTCGTCGCCCAGCGCCAGCCCGGCGCGCGCCGCCTTGATCGGATCGATGTCGCCGATCATGTCGGCAATCGTCACGTCAGGCGTTGCCAGCTTCTCGACGTAGCGCGCCTCACGCGGCAGCCACCCGATCGACAGATCGTCACCGGCCTCGGCGACTTGCTGGCGGCCGAACGGGCTCAGCGGCGCCAGTGGGTCGTCGTTGATTTCGGACCCCGGGATGATCGGGATCTCGTCGTCGAGCAGCGAGGTCAGCGCCCGCAGCAGCCGGCTCTTGGCCTGGCCGCGCAAGCCGAGCAGGATGAAATGGTGCCTGGCGAGGATGGCGTTGACCACTTGCGGCACGACGGTCTCGTCGTAGCCGAGCACGCCTGGAAACAGCGGGACGCCGGACTTCAGGCGCGCCAGCAGGTTGTCGCGGAGTTCAGCGCGCACGGGGCGTCGAGCGACGCGCCCGGCCGCCACCTCCCGCTTGAGCATGCCAAGCGTTGTCGGTCGGGACATGGGGGGATAGTATCAGTTCCGAATCACTGAGCCGGGATGACTCGTTCAGTAGGACTCCGTCACGCATTGCATGGTTGCCCCGATCTTCGCCTCGACCGCGCCTGGCGTGCTGTCGCTCGTCACGCCACTGGTCTTCGCGCACCGCGGCGGCGCGGCCTTGCGCCCCGAGAACACCGTGCTGGCCTTCGATCACGGCCTGGCCTGCGGTGCGGACGGGATCGAGTGTGACGTCCGGTTGTCACGCGACGGTGAGGTGATGGTGCATCACGACGCGACGATGGAGCGGACCACCAACGGCATTGGCGTGCTGTCCGATTACAGCGCCGCGGCACTGGCCCGGCTGGATGCCGGCTTCCATTTCCGCGGTCTCGACGGTGAGCGCTACCGCGACCGCGGCTGCGCCATCCCGACCTTGCGAGACGTGCTCGCCCGGTACCCGCGCATTCCGATCATCATCGAGTTGAAGGGCACCGATCCGGCGGT
>JACDAO010000419.1 GCA_013695405.1 Acidobacteriota bacterium
AGTTCGGGCGGCGAGACCCGAGTGCTGCGCGGCACCTACGGCGATCGCGCGATTTACAC
The DNA here is from genome assembly GCA_013695405.1 of Acidobacteriota bacterium. GTDB lineage: Bacteria > Acidobacteriota > Vicinamibacteria > Vicinamibacterales > Vicinamibacteraceae > Luteitalea. The sequence continues at coordinate 60 of JACDAO010000419.1, forward strand.
CCGGATGGCGGCGCGGGCGATGCGGCTGTGGACCGAGCACGACGCCGCGTCCGGTCGCCAGTTCTTCCAGCGCATCGGCGCGCTGTGGATCTTCGGACGCGACGACGCCTTCGGCACCGCCTCGCTGGAACCGATGCGTGCGTCGGGGCTCCCGGTCGAGTGGTTCGACCCGGCCGAGGCATCGCGCAGGTGGCCGCAGATCTCTTTCACCGGCGTGTCGCGGGTCCTGTGGGAACCCGAGGCCGGCTATGCGCTGGCGCGCCGCGCCTGCGAGCACGTGGTCGCGACGCTGGTCGCCGAGGGCGGGCGCTACCTGCAGGCTCGCGTACCCGCCGTGCGCATCGAACCCGACACGCTGGGGCAGGTGACACTCGACACCGGTGAGTCGCTGGCCGCCGATGCGTTCGTGTTCGCCTGCGGACCCTGGATGGGCACGATGTTTCCCGACGTGATTGGCTCGCGGATCCGCCCGACGCGGCAGGAATCGTTCTACTTCGGCACGCCGGCCGGTGAGACCCGCTGGACCGCGCCGCAGATGCCAGTCTGGCTCGACTACCGCGCGCACCTGTTCTACGGCATCCCCGACAACGCCCACCGCGGCTTCAAGGTGGCCGACGATACGCAAGGCCCGCCGTTCGACCCCACCGGCGGCGACCGCAGTCCTTCGGCGGACTCTTTGTCGGCCGCCCGGACGTTGCTCCGCGAACGCTTCCCGGCCCTGGCCGACGCGCCGTTGCTCGGCTCCGAGGTCTGCCAGTACGAGGTGACGTCGGACTCGCACTTCCTGATCGATCGGCATCCCGGCGCAGCCAACGTCTGGCTGGTCGGCGGCGGCTCGGGGCACGGCTACAAGATGGGGCCGGCGCTCGGCGAGTACGTCTCGACTCTGCTGCTGCAGGGCGGCGACCCGGATCCCGTGTTCAGGCTGGCCCACAGGTAAGGGCACAATCTCACAATGGCACGGCCACGGCCAGCACGCCACGCCCTGACCCGCGGCGAGTTCCTTCGTCTGGCCAGCGCCGCCGCGTGGTCGATGGCCACCGCCGGACCGACGCTTGCAACGGAGGGGCCCGTGATGCACACCCGACCCATCCCCTCGACGGGCGAGCCGCTGCCGGTGATCGGCCTCGGCACGTGGCGCGGCTTCGACGTCGCGACTGACACGGCTGCACGTGCGCGGCTGACAGAGGTGCTGCGGGCGTTGTTCGAGGCCGGCGGGCGGGTCGTCGACAGCTCGCCGATGTACGGCTCGTCGGAGGCGGTGGCCGGCGATCTGCTCGCCGCGCTCGACGCACACGACCGAACCTTCGTGGCGACCAAGGTCTGGACCGAGGGCAGGCAGGCCGGCATCACCCAGATGGACGCGTCGATGCGGCTGCTGCGCGACGAGCGGATCGAGCTGATGCAGATTCACAACCTGGTCGACTGGCGCACGCACCTCGACACCCTGCGGGCCTGGAAGCGCGAGCGACGGATTCAATACCTCGGCGTGACGCACTATCGCGACGATGCGCACGAGCAGCTCGAGGCGGTGCTGCGAGCCGAGGTGATCGACGCCGTGCAGTTGAACTACTCGGCGGAGGCACGCGCCGCCGAGCAGCGACTGTTGCCGCTGGCGGCCGATCGTGGCGTCGCGGTGCTGGTCAACCTGCCGTTCGGCGGCGGCGGGCTGCTGCGTCGCCTGCAGGGCCGGCCCTTGCCGGCGCTGGCCGCAGATGTCGGCTGCAGCAGCTGGGCGCAGCTGCTGCTCAAGTTCGTGGTCTCGCATCCCGCGGTCACCTGCGCCATCCCAGGCACCAGCCGGCCCGAGCACATGCGCGAGAACGCGGCAGCCGGAACCGGCGTGCTCCCCGACGCCGCGCTGCGCGCCCGCATCGCGGCCGCGATCGGCTGAGCCACCAGGCACTCCGCATCCGTCCCCTGCAACGAGGTGCCCCGCACGTGCACGTTAACCACTGCCTCGGCGCTGCGTACTTACCCAGCATGACCGTGACGA
>JACDAO010000432.1 GCA_013695405.1 Acidobacteriota bacterium
ATCATCGAGAGCGCGGCCGCGCGGGCCCGACGCATGTCCTTGTGCGGCAGGTCGAGCAGCTGCTGGTCGTTGGTGTAGCTGTGGATCGTGGTCATCCAGCCCTTGACGATGCCGTACTCCTCGTGGAGGACCTTGGCAAACGGCGCCAGGCAGTTGGTCGTACACGACGCGTTGGAGACCACCGCGTGCGTCGCCGGATCGTAGAGCTCGTGGTTCACGCCCATCAGCAGCGTGGCGTCGGGGCCGGTCGCCGGCGCGGTGATGATCACGCGCTTGGCGCCGCCGGTCAGGTGCTTGGCCGCGTCGTCGCGCTTGGTGAAGAGGCCGGTGCCCTCGAACACCACCTCCACGCCCAGGTCTCCCCACGGCAGCTGCGCCGGATCGCGTTGCGCGAGCACCTGGAACTTGTCGCCGTCGACGCTGATCCAGTCGTCGCCCGACTGCACCTCGGCGTCGAGGTTGCCGAGGATCGAATCGTACTTGAGCAGGTGCGCCAGCGTCTTTGTGTCGGTCAGGTCGTTGACTGCGACGAAATCGAGCTGCCCGGAGCCCAGCGCGGCGCGCATGATGTTGCGCCCGATGCGCCCGAAGCCGTTGATGCCAACCTTTACGCCCATGGAGGATCCTCCCACGCGGTACCACTCTCGGATGAAGACGACGGGATTGCGACGCTCCGGGGACCGTCCGCGTGGAGCAGGACCAGCCGGGCCGCACGAACGCCCATGGTAGTACGAGAGAGCCGGTTCGATATACTCCTCGGCAGCCATTCCCCCGCATTCCCGACGCGCCCGAGAACCGCCTCGAGCACACCAACCGGGCCGGGGTCTGTGGTCCCTGGCCATGTACGTCCTCTACAGCTGCCTGAGCGCTTTCGCCCTCGTGCTGGCGGCCCCGTGGCTGGCGTGGCAGGCGTTCCGGTACGGCAAGTACACCGAAGCCTGGCCGGAGCGCTTTGGGCAATTGCCGGCCACCCTCGCAGCGGTCGCGGCGCCGACGATCTGGCTGCATGCCGTGTCGGTAGGCGAGGTGCTGAGCGCGCGCCCGCTGGTTGCGGCGCTGCAGGCTCGCTATCCGGACTGGCGGATCGTCGTCTCGACCACCACCCGGACCGGCCGCGCGATGGCCACGACCCGGCTGCCCGGCGTCGCCGGGGTGTTCTACTTCCCGCTCGACTTCGCGTGGATCGTCCGCCGCGTGCTCGCGCGCCTGCGACCCTCGCTGCTGATCGTCGTCGAGACCGAGATCTGGCCCAACCTGCTGCGGCTGTGCCGGACCGAGGGGATGGGCGTGCTGCTGGTCAACGCGCGCATCTCCGACCGCAGCTTTCCCCGGTACCACCACGTGCGGCGACTGCTCGGACGGGTGCTCGGCCAGTGCGATCGACTGTGCGCGCAGTCGGACCAGACCGCGCACCGCCTTCGGACCCTCGGCGCGCCCGCCGAACGGATCGTGGTCACCGGCAGCCTGAAGTTCGACGTCCAGGCCGAGCCATCCCGGGCGACGAGCGACGTCGTCGCGCGGCTCACTGGCAGGCCGGTGCTGCTGGCCGCGAGCACGCTGCAGGGCGAGGACGAGATCCTGCTCGAGACGTTCGAACAGCTTCGTCGCGTCGAACCCGAGGCGGTGCTGGTGCTGGCCCCGCGTCACCCGGAACGCTTCGACCGCGTCGCGTCACTGGCACAGGCCACCCGATGGCGGACGGCGCGTCGGACCCGGCTGGCTGAGGTCGGTGAGACCGGCCTCGACGTGCTGGTGCTCGACTCGCTCGGGGAACTGGCAGGAATCTGCGGGCACGCCACGGTGGTGTTCGTCGGCGGCAGCCTGGTGCCGGCCGGCGGGCACAACATCCTCGAGCCGGCGCTGCATGCGCGGCCGATCGTCGTCGGTCCGTCGATGTCCAACTTCGCCGAGATCGCCCGCATCTTTCTCGCGGCCGACGCGCTCGTCCAGGTTCCTGATGCGGCCACCGCGCAGCGAGAATTGATCGCGTTGTTTGCCGATCCTGATCGTCGCCACCGCCTCGGCGTGGCGGCACGTCGCGTGCTCGATCTGCATCGCGGAGCAGTACAACGGACGATGGCCGAGATCGGTGCGGTGATTGCGCTGCGCCAGCTGGACTGGCTGCGCCAGACTGCCGAGGCGCCGCGATGACCGACAGCTGGAGCTGGCCGGTCCTGCGTGCCGCAGCCCGCGTCTACGGCAACGTCTCGGCGGCGCGCCGCGCCTGGCGTGAGCAGGCACCGCTGCGACTCGAGCGTCCGGTCGTCAGCGTCGGCAACCTGGCGGTCGGGGGACGCAACAAGACGCCGGTGGTGGCGGCCGTGGCGCGCATCCTCCAGGGCTGGGGCGAGCGACCGTCGATCCTGAGCCGCGGGTACCGCCGCCAAGCGCCGAGTCGCGAGGTGGTGGTGGTGCGCGATGCCGACCACATGCGGGCGTCGCTGCACGAGAGCGGTGACGAGCCGTACATGCTGGCCCGTGAACTGCCCGGTTGCTGCGTGCTGGTGCACCCCCGGCGCTGGCGCGCCGGGCTGATCGCCGAACGCGAGCTGCACTGCACCGTCCACGTCCTCGACGACGGCTTCCAGCATGTGCAACTGGCGCGCGACGTCAACCTCGTGCTGGTGACGCTCGAGGACGTCACGCACGGCGAGGTGGTGCCGGCAGGGCGACTGCGCGAACCGGTCAGCGCGCTGGCCCACGCCGACGCGCTGCTTGCCGTCGACGGCAGCAGCCGGCGGGTTGGCCTGGCGCTCGGCGGGCAACCGGACGTGCCGATCTTCGACATCCGTCGCCACCTCGGGCCGCCGCGGCCGTTCTGCGGCGCGATGGACTTCTCGCGGCTGCACGAGCAGCCGGTGCTGCTGGTGACCGCCGTGGCCGAGCCCGCGCGGGTCGCCGCCGACCTGCGCGAGGCGGGCTGGCAACTGGCCGATCTCATGGCGTTCCGCGATCACCACCGCTATCACGCCGGCGATGTCCGCGAGATCGTCGCCCGCGCCCGCGGCTGTGGCGCCGCGGCGCTGGTCACGACCGCCAAGGATGCGGTCAAACTGGAGCCGTTCCTGCCTTTCGATCTGCCCGCCGCGGTCATCCCGCTGGACGTCGTGATTGAGCCGGCCGAAGCCTTCGCGTCGTGGCTGCGGGTCCGGCTGTCGCTCGACCTGGAGAGCGCGTGACACCGCTGCCACCGGGCGTCTCGCGCCGTCATCGCATCGAATACGCCGCGTTGCAGGGCCTGGCCAACGTCGTCAGGCGGCTGCCGCAGGGTGCGGCCATCGGTTTCGGCAACGGGGTTGGCCGATTGGCCTGGTGGTTCGATCGCCGGCATCGGCAGATCACCCTCGACAACCTGGCGCGGACGTTTCCCGAGCGGTCCGTCCAGGAGCGATCGCGTATTGCCCGTCAGGTGTTCAAGCATTTCGGGCGCAAGCTGTTCGAGCTGTTGCGCTTCAGCGGCCTGCCGCCCGAGCGCCAACTGGCGGCGGTCGAGTTCGTCGGTGTCGAACACATCGAACGCGCGCTGGCGAAGGGCCGCGGGGCGCTGATTGTCACCGGACACTTCGGCTTCTGGGAACTGCACGCGCTGGCGCATGGCCTGCGCCTCGGCCGGATGGCGGTGGTCGCGCGGGCACTCGACAACCCGCTGCTCGACGGCATGCTCGAGGAACTGCGGACCAGCACCGGCAACAGCGTCATCGATCGCAAGGGCGGCCTGCGCCGGATCCTGAGGGCCCTGCACAGCAACCAGAGCGTCGCGGTGCTGATCGATCAGCACATCCTGACCGCTGATGCGGTCAGGGTCGAGTTCCTCGGCCGACCAGCGGCGACGACTTCCGCGGTGGCGGTGCTCGCGATGCGCACGGGTGCGGCGGTGGTGCCGGCGTTTTCGCTCCCGCTCAACGACGGACGCTATCGCCTGATCTACGAGAAAGCGCTCGAACTGCCCGCCGACGACAGTCCGGAGGCGATTCGTGACCTGACCCAGCGCTGCACCAAGATGCTGGAGAAGTACGTGCGGGCCCACCCGGAGTTGTGGCTGTGGATGCACCGTCGCTGGCGCGAGGACGTGCGCACCACCGAGTCGCCGTCGCTGGCGATGGACGACGCCTCGGGAGACGCGGAGGCGTGACCGCGCCTGGCCGCGTGGTCGTCCGCGGGCCCAACTGGCTGGGCGACCTGGTGATGACGGCGCCATCGGTCTCGGCGATCCGCGCACACTGGCCGCAGGCTGCGATCGACCTCGCCGTGCCGGCAGCCTTCGCGTCGATCGTGCCGGTGTTGTGCCCTGGTGTCGAGGCGCTGCCGCTCGAGGGCGGCCGCCGCGGACTGCGGGCGCTGCGGCGCCACGCGGCGCGGATCGCCGAGGGCCGCTACGACCTGGCGGTGCTGTTCACCCACTCGTTCGGGACCGCGTTGACGATGCGGGCCGCCGGGGTGCCGGAGCGCTGGGGCTATCGGCGGGACGGCCGAAGCCTGCTGCTGACCAGGGCGGTCCGACCGTCGAGGGTGCGACGCGCGACGCCACAGCATGCTGACGAGTACGCGGCGCTGGTCGAGGCGCTCGGCGTGCCACGGCCGGTCTTGTCGGTGCACGCCGAGGTGTCGCCGGAGATGCGTGCCGAGGCGCACGCCGTGCTGCGTGCCGAGGGCTGGGACGGTGCAGCGCCCTTGCTGGTCTGCGCGCCGGGCGCGGCCTACGGCACCGCCAAGCAATGGCCGCCGGAATCGGTCGGGCAGGTGGCGTCCGAGTGGCTGACCCACGGCGGCTGCGTCGCGCTGGTCGGCGCCGACGCGGATCGCAGCGCGGCCGACGCCGTCCGTGCGGCGACGAGCGCGCCGGTCATCGACCTGACCGGCCGCAGCAGCCTGCTGATGCTGGCGGCGGTGCTGGCGACGGCGACCCGCGTGCTGGCCAACGACTCCGGGGCGATGCACCTCGCGGCGGCGTTGGGCACCCCGGTGGTGGCGGTATTCGGGCCAACCCGCGAGCACGTGACCGCGCCACTCGGCCCCCACACCATCCTGACCCACGAGGTGTGGTGCCGGCCCTGCATGCTGCGCGAGTGTCCCCTCGACCACGCCTGCATGACGCGGGTCACGCCGGCCCGTGTCCTCGCGGCATTGCGCGACCGATGAGCGACGCGCCCTTGGTCCGGTGGCTGCGACGCGAGTTCACCGCGATCAACAGCGCGCTCGAGGCCGCGCCGGTCGCCGACCCGGACCTCGCAGAACGCCGCGCGCTGATCGACCGGCTGCTGGCTGGAGCGAGCCAGCTGCCGCCGCTGCCTGACCGGGATGTTGCCGAGGACGACGTGCTGCGGGTACACCTCGGGGTGGCGCTGCTGCACGCGGCGTGTGCCAGGCACGGGGTCGCTCCCGACGATCCTCGTCAGCGTCCGGTCGTCTCGTGGCTGCTCGAGGCGCAGCGTCGCTGGCAGGTGGCGCCACGCTTGATCGCCGCGCCGTATCTGGTCCTCAACGACGCCGAAGACGGCTGGCCGCTGACCTTCCTCGGCAGCGAGGACGAGCGACGGTTCATCGACGCCAATACCGCCGGTCTGGTCGTGTACGAACAGGCCTGGACGCTGGTGCAGCGGATGCGTGCGTTGTCGCTGACCCATCCAGCGACCAGCGGCATGATCGAGGAACTGGCTCGGGTCCTCGCCCGGCTGTGCGGCATCCACGGCCGGCTGCAGGCCAGCCTCGACCACGACGCGTACTACCTGCACTTGCGCCATTACTACGAAGGCGTCATCGTCAACGGCCGCGCCTGGAGCGGCGTCAACGCCGGCGATCAGGGCTGGTCGATGGCACTCGACCTGGCGCTGGGGCTGGCCCAGGGCCATCCCGGCTATCTCGCATACCTGCACGGCAGGCTGCCGTACCTGCCGCCGTCGCACCGGGTGCTGGTCGAGCGTGAACTGCACGGCCGCGGCTGGATGCCGGCGCTCGAGCGGGCGGTGGCGGCGGTGCCGTGGGGCCGGACGCTGGCGCGTGCCGCAGTGGGTGCGTTCGACGCGCATGTCGCCGCCACCTGGGCGCACCTCGATCTGGCGGTCAGCTTTGTCGACACCGGCCTCGGTACCAGCGGCACCGAACTGCGGTTCCTCGAGGAGACCGTGCGGATGCGCCGCGATCATCCCGCCATTGCCCGCCTGCGCCTCGTCGCGCACGGCTGACGCGTGGCCCGGTGTAGCCGCCGGACTTGTCCGGCGGT
>JACDAO010000495.1 GCA_013695405.1 Acidobacteriota bacterium
CGCCCGGACGAGGACACACCAGCCGCGAGCGGCACGTCGAGACGAACCTCGGTGCCCTCGCCTGGTGCCGATCGGATGTCGAGTTGCGCGCGCATCATGCGTGCCCGCTCCGCCATCCCCACGAGACCGAAATGCCCGCCCGGCCGAGAAGTCGCAGTGTCGAACCCGACGCCATCGTCCCGCAGGCGGAGTGTCAGCAGACGCTCGCTGTATACAAGATCGACACGAACCGCCGAAGCCTGAGCGTGCCGCCTGACGTTGACCAGGGCTTCGCGGCCGATGGCCAGCACCTGCAGCTTCACGTCCGGGGGCAAGTCGCGCGGCACCCCGGTCGACTCGACCACCGCCTGCGCCCCGACCAGTTCGCGGGCGGCGGCCTGCAACTGCTCGTGCAGCGCGCCCTCCTCGTGGTCGGTGACCTGGCGCAGGTCCCACACGAAGTAGCGGGCCTGGTCGAGGGCCCGGCGCGCCACCTGCGTGGATTGCTCGACGTGGGCGCGGGCACCGGCCGGGTCGGACTCCAGCCGCTGGGTGGCCGCCTCGAGCAGCATCGAGATCGCCGCAAAACTCTGGGCGATTGTGTCGTGGACCTCGCGCGCAATCCGCAGCCGCTCGTTGACGACGGCCAGATAGCGGCCCCGCGTCTGCCCGAGGCGCAGCTGGTGCACGGTGACCAGGACCCCGCCCACCGCCAGCAGGGCGAGGATCGGAAACCACGGCGACTCCCACAGGTGAGGGTCGACGTTCAGCGTCAGCGCGCTGGCCGTGCTCCAGTGGATGCCGTCGATCGAAGCCTGGAGCGCGAACTGGTGCGGCCCGGCCGGCACATGGCTGTAGGAGACGCTGTGGTCGCGGGTCTCCTGCCAGTCGGGATCGACGCCCTCGAGCCGGTAGCGGAAGCGCACCGGGCGCGCCGAGGTCACCGGCAGCGCGGCAAACGTGAACGTCAGCCGCTGCATGTCGGACGGCAGGCTGATCTCGGCGCCCAGGGGCGGCGTGGCCTTGTCGGTCTCGACGCGGTGCACCGTGGCGGTCGGGGGTATCGGCAGCTGGGCGAGGCTGGCTGGCACCGCCCGGACCAGGCCACGCAGGCTGGCCAGGTAGATCTCGCCGGTCGGCGCGCGCCACGACACCGGTTGACCATCGGCGGGCGCCTCGAGCGTCTTGAAGCCGTCGGCCATGTCGAAGCTCTGCACCGTGACCTGCCCCCGGCGGCGGTCGAGCACGGCGTGGACCTCGCTGGTGGCCACCGACAGCAGACCGGCCGGCGATGTCAGCCAGAGCCGGCCCCGGTCGTCCTCGAGCACCGAGGACAGCGGCTCGGTCGGCAGCCCGGCGGCCCGGCGCAGGGCCGACATCCGTCCGTTAGCGAATCGCCACAGGCCGCTGCGGGTGGCCAGCCAGACCGTCCCGTCGCGCCCCGGCAGGATCTGCTGCACCGACGGATCGGGGGTGTCGGGGGGCAGGGGCAGCGCGGTCAGGGCCCCGGCGTCCCACCGGAACGCACCGCGGGAGGTGCCGAGCCACATCGCCCCGTCGGGTGTCGAGGCGATGTCCTGCACCGTGCCGAGCGCGGCCTCGCGCACCAGCACCACCAGGTGGGCGCCATCCAGCCGCGCGACGATGCCGCGGCCGCCGGTGACCAGCACCGAGCCGACCGGCTCCAGGGCGGTGAACACCCCGCCGGGCGGCACCACGTCGAGCCGCTGCAGCCCAGTTGGGGTGACGCGCCACAGGCCGTGGCCGCTGGCCACCCACATCGTGCCGGTGGCATCCTCGGCCATGCCCGCCAGGCCGCCGTCGGCAATCGCCTCGCGGTAAGTGGTCGCGACGCCGTCGGCCAGGCGATGGATCTCGCCGGTCACGGCGCCCGCATAGACGGCGCCGTCGCGGCCCCCGGCCACCAGTCGCAGCCGGTCGGGTCGCAGGCCCTCCTCGGCGCCGAAGGTCTTGAGGCCGGCGCGCGTGCCGAGCGTCAGCCCACCGGTCGTGCCAGCCCAGACCTGCGCCCCGGCCGCGTCCACCAGCAGGCTCAGGACCTCGTTGTCGATCAGGCCCCCGGCCCGGGTCAGGGCGGAGACGGCGCCGCTGGCGTACCGCAACACGCCGGCGTCGGTGGTGCCGATCCACACCCCCTGCGCGTTGCTGGTGATGGCGGTGACGGCGCGACCGGTCAGCGATGGGTGCGCCACCAGTTGCACGCCGCGATCGTCGACGCGTGCCAGGCCGAGAGACGTGCCGACCCAGACCGTGCCGTTGGCGTCGGTGTGCAGGGCACTGGTCGGGAGATCGGCCTGGCCGGGTCCGCGCCACCGGATGTAGGTGTCGCCGGACTTGCGAATCAGGCCGCGTTGCGTGCCCAGATAGGCGGTGTCGCGGCCGCTGAAGGCGATGCTGGTCCAGTGGCGATCCAGCAGCAGCGTCGGGATTTGCAGCCACTTCGCGCTATTGCTCGAGGGCACCACCCGGGCGACGCCTTCGCCGGCGGTGCCGACCCAGACCGCGCCGTCGGCCGCCAGCGCCAGGGTCAGGATGCGAATCGGGCGGTGCTCGCCGAGCCCGACCGTCAGCCAGCCATCGTCACTGCGACGCAGCAGCGTGCCAGCTTCGGTGCCGACCCACAGGGTGCCGCTGGCGTCCACCAGCAGCGAGCTGATCCGCGGGTCGTCGCCGAGCGCGGCCGGCAGTCTGACTGGTTCGAGCGCGAGCCCGTCGAAGCGCACCAGACCGCCGAGCGTGCCGATCCACAGCGTGCCGCCGTGATCGAGCGCCAGTGCGCGAACGCTTCCTTGCGGTAGACCGGCGTGGACGTCCCAGCTGCGCAGAGCCAGTTGTGTCAGCAACGGCTCACCGGTCAGGACCAGCGGGACACGGGCCGGCGCGGTCGCCGCGGCCGCGCCGGTGCCGTCGGCCAGCGCGACGGCCAGGCCCATGCCGACGGCACGACACCGGCGCAGAAGCAGACGCGGGATCACGAGTGAATCATGTTCGCACGAAAGCGTGTTCGCTCGGCAGTAGCGATTGGGGCGAGCTTCACGCCTCCGGCACGAGCACCGCCACGGGCAGGGCCTGCAGTGTCTGGGACAGAAAGATCCAGCGTTCTCCCGCAACTTCGGCGGCGGGGACAATCTCCCCGGTCAGCAGATCGCGCCACCTGGATCGGGGGCTGTCTGAAGGCAGCAGCACCCGCGAGGTCGCCCACGCTGCACCCACCGGCCATCGCCCGGGCAGGTGAGCGGTGCGTAGCCCGGTGACGACGACCGCCCACGCACCCTGGGCGCTGACTCGCGCGAAACTCATCGCCGCCGCGTCCACCGAGACGTCGACCGTCAGGGGTCGGTAGGCGCCGTGCAGCCAGAGGTCGGGTCGCTGGCGCCGCGCCCGCAACAGGCTGGCCGTGACATGCAGCTTGATCTGCCCGTCGGTCCAGCGCTCCAGCCAGCCGGCCACCTCGCCCGCGCCGAGGCGTCCCTCCTGACGGATCGCATCGAGCGCCTCCAGCATCTGGTCCAGTCGCTGGAATTCCACCGGCCGGCGGTTGTCGGGATCGACCAGATCCAGCTTCCAGGCCTCGCAACCCTGATACGTGTCCGGCACGCCTGGCGACGTCAGCCTGAGCACGGTCTGCGCCAGCGCATTGACGACGCCGTGACGGGCCAGCTGCTCGGCCAGCGGCGCGAGCACGCCGAGCACGCGCGCCGATTGCATACCGGCAAGCACCTGCGTCACGTAGTGGCGCGTCGCGGTCTCGTAGAGTTCGTTGGGGCTCAGCCAGCTGGTGTGCCGTTTGGCCTCGCGAATCGCCTTGAGCATGTACGCGCCGAGCCGATCGACCAGTCCGGACGACGCCTGGCTGCCGGTCGCGAGGTCCGTGGGCCAGCAGCCGAGCAGCACCTGCAGGAAGCGGTACTCGTCGTTGCGGTCGGGTGCCCAGGTGCCGTGCAGCAGCGTGCGTGCCGGCGCCGCCGCGCGCAGCGCCCGGCCGACGGCCTCGCGCCATGCATCGGGGATCTCGGACAAGGCGTTGATGCGCGCCCGCACGTCTTCGCCGAGCTTGGTGTCGTGCGTCGACAGCGTGGTCATCTCGGCGGGCCAGTCACGCTGCCGCGCCAGGTTGGACCCATGGACGTCATGCACCGCGTGGATCGCATGCGCCGGTTCGCCGCCGACCTCGTTCATCGAGACCAGCACGTTGTAGCGATAGAACGAGGTGTCCTCGAACGCCTTGGCCTGCACCGGGCCGGTGTACTGCTGCAGCTTCATCGCGAATGACAGCCGCCGGTCGCGGTCGGCCAGGTCGCCGGCGTCCGCCTGCTGATCGGCTGCTGGCGCCGGCAGCAGCACGTCGCGCATGAAGCGGAACAACGACGCCTCCTTGGCCGGGTTGCGCCGACGCGCCTCCGCGATCGTCCGGTCGATGATCCGCTCGTCGTCCTGCGTCCAGCCGCTGGCGCTGACGTACGTGCGATAGACCGACATGCAGGCGACGAATTCGGTGATCAACTCGCGCAGGCTATTGAGCGTGAAGTCGCGCGTCAGCCGGCTGGATCGGGCAATCCGGCCCAGGGCGTCGGTCAGCACGCCCAGTTCGCTGGACATCGCCGTGTTCATGATCAGCGTCTTGGCGCCATAGACGATTTCGCGTAGCGGCTCGCGCTGGCCGGTGGTGCGCACGTACAGCCGGCGCATCGTGCGCATGCCGGTCTGGTCGAGGAACAGGCCGTTGATCTCGTTGAGGAAGCCGTATCCGGTCGTGCCGTGGACCTGCCATTCCGGCCGCAGCTGTTCGTCGCCCGACAGAATCTTTTCGGCCACGACGTAGAGCGGCGCGTCGTTGCCGGTCGACTCGCGGGCCAGTTGCTGGAGTCGTGCGAAGTACGCCCCCGGATCGAACAGGCCATCCGGGTGATCCAGTCGCAGGCCGTGGACGATGCCGTCGCGCAGCCACTGCGCGACCAGCGTGTGCGTGGCCGCGAACACCGCTTCGAGTTCGACGCGCACGCCGGCCAGCTCGTTGACGTCGAAGAAGCGCCGGTAGTTGATCTCGTCGACCGCGGTGCGCCAGGACGCCAGACGATACGGTTGCGCCTCGAGCAGTTCGTGCATCGCGTCGAAGCTCGCCGACTCGCCGGCGGCCCCGTTGACGTGCCGCACTGCGACGGCGATCGCCTCGAGTACGCGCGGCGCCTCGTCGACCAGTCGCAGCAGTCGCCCCCGAAGCACCTCCTTCTCGCGCTGGCGAATGGCGATCCGCCCGGGCGCGGTGTCGGTGTACGGCGGCAGGTTGGTCAGCCCCTCGAGGATGCTCTGAAACTCGATCAGGCTCGGGTCGTCCGCCGCGCCCTGCGCCTGCATGGCCGGCACGGCGTGCCGCAGGACGAGGGTCGCCTGTCGCGGATTGATCGGCAGCCGGTGCTCGAAGTAGGCGAGCCAGAGGCGCCCGTCCTCGTACGCGACCTGCAACTCGCCGCGAGCCAGCACCGCGCCGTACTGGTCGCCGAGGATCGGCAGCAGCACCTTCTGGCGCAGGTGCGGCGTCACCGGCTCCCAGTCGATGTCGAAGTACTCGGCGTACGGCGAACACGGGCCGTTTTCCAGCACCTCGTGCCACCACGGATTGGCGACCGGGTCGACGCCCATGTGGTTGGGCACGATGTCGGCGACGATGCGCAGGCCGTGCGCGGCGGCCGTCGCGGCGACGCGGGCCAGATCGTCGGCGGTGCCGAGGTCTGGATTGACCGCGCCGTGATCGACGATGTCGTAGCCGTGGGTGCTGCCAGGCCGCGCCTTGAGCATCGGCGACAGGTAGAGCGCGTCGACGCCGAGCCGCGCCAGATACGGCGTCACCGCCTCGACATGCGCGAACGTGAAGTCCGGCCCGAGTTGCAGGCGATAGGTGCTGGTCGGCGTCCACGCCGGCGCCGCGATCGTCATGATGCCGCGTCTCCCTCCACAAGACACACGAGGCCGAACGGCTCACCGGCCGGATGGATCACCAGGGCCCCCTCGTTGCTGCGCGTCAGCCGGACGCTGGCACTGTGCGGGTCCGGCCGCGTGGCATGCAGCAGCCGCGGCAGACCGGCGGTCGCGAGGCCGGGCAGCGAAATCGGGTCGCAACTACCTGCGAACGACACCACCGTAACCAGGTCGCCGCCCTGGGTACTCGGCTGCCGCAGCAGCAGCGTCCGGTGGTCAGCGGGCGTGCAGCGCACCGTCGCGGCGCTGCGGGAGGCCGCTGCGAGATGGTCGCGCCGCAGCTGCAACAGCTGCCGTGTCTCCCCGAGCACGTGCGCGTGTGGCGGCTCGGTGCGTTCGTCCCATCGCAGCACGCTGCGCCGCCAGGTCTGCTCGGCCTGCGGGCTCGGGATGTGCGCCCGTGACTCCTCGACGGCAAACGCGCTGAACCGACCGAACTCGCGGCGGCGGCCCTCGACGACCTGCACGCCGAGCGCGTCCTCGTGATCGGTGAAGTAGAGGAACGGGCTCGAGGCCGCCCACTCCTGCCCCATGAACAGCAGCGGCGTCTCTGGCGCGGTGAGCAGCAACGTACTGGCCGCCAGCCAGCTGGCTGGCGAGATCTGATGGTGGAGGCGTTCGCCGTGGGCACGGTTGCCGATCTGGTCGTGGTTCTGCAGGCAGATCACCGCGCTCTCGAGTAGCGCCGGTGCCAGTGCCGTGCCGCGCGGCCCGCCGAAGTGTCCGGCGATCTGTCCGCTGAAGATCCAGCCCTCCTGGATCGCCCGCGCGATCTCGTGCTCCGCGCCGCTGAAGTCCGAGAAGTACGCCTCGTCATCACCGGCCAGGTGCCGCCGCATCGCGTGGTGGAAGTCGTCGGCCCACACCCCGGTCAACCCGGTGCCGCCGTCGGCCGCCGATCGCACCAGCACGCCGAGGTTGCGGTCGTCCTCGGCAATCAGGTGCACCACGCGATCGGGCACGCAGGCGCGCACCTCTCGGGTGAGTTGCGCAAGCAGGTGCTCGTCGCCGTGGTCGGTCAGCGCGTGCGTGGCATCGAGCCGGAGGCCATCGAGGTGGAACTCGCGCAGCCACGACAGGGCGTTGTCGCAGATTGTCCGGCGCACCGCCTCGCTGCCCGGACCGTCGAGATTGATGCCGCGGCCCCATGGCGAGACATGGTGTTCGCTGAAGACATCGGGCACGACGGCGGCCAGATAGGCGCCGTCCGGGCCGAGGTGGTTGTAGACCACGTCGAGCAGCACCGCGAGCCCGAGTCGGTGGGCGGTGTCGACCAGCACGCGCAGGTCATCGGGGGTACCGTACTGCTCGGACGGCGCGAACAGCGCCGCCCCGTCGTAGCCCCAGTTGCGCGTACCCGGAAACGCCGCGACGGGCATCAGTTCCACAGCCGTGACGCCCAGATCGACGAGGTCGGCCAGCCGCCGCGTCGCCGCGGCGAAGGTGCCCTCCGGCGTGAAGGTGCCGACGTGCAGTTCGTAGCAGACCAGCGCTGGACGCGGCATGCCGCGCCAGCCGTGGTCGGACCAGGCGAAGGCGTCGGGGTCGATCAGCATCGACGGCCCGTGCACGCCGTCGGGCTGCCAGCGGGACCAGGGATCGGGCCACGGTGCGTGGTCGTCGACTTGCAGGCGATAGCGCATGCCGGCCCGTGCCTGCGGTGCCCGGCCGACGAAGTCTCGCTGGCCGTCACGCTGCAAGGCGATCGGCGGCAGGTCTTCGATCAGCCAGCGGACCTGGCCAGCGGCAGGTGCACAGATGCGGATGGTGGCCCCTTCGCCCGCCTGCAGGTGGGCTCCGTAGGACGGAGCCCCGGGTG
>JACDAO010000524.1 GCA_013695405.1 Acidobacteriota bacterium
GTCAGCGCCCGCGGCCATCAGTCGCCCTCACGGCGCCGGCGGCAGGTGCCGGCGCAGCGTCGCGACGATAACGGGCTCGGCCCGGGCGACGTCATGGCGCTCGCCCGGGTCGCGGAGCAGGTGAAACAGTTCGGTCACACCCGCCGCGCCGTCGACTGGATATGTGAGCCGCAGCTTCCACGCCCCGACCCGCACCGCCTCCGCGCGTCCGAGGTGGTCGTACAGCAGGACCCGGTCGGCAGGTGCGGCGGCGCCGGTCAGCACCGGACCGATGTCGATGCCATCCAGATCGCGCGGCACGCTCGCGGTCGCGCCTGCGACACTCGCGAGTGTCGGCAGCAGGTCGACCAGGCTGATTGGCACATCCGACACGCGCGGCGCCAGCCTCGACGGCCACGCGGCGATGAACGGCACCCGGTGGCCACCTTCGTAGGTGGTCGCCTTGCCGCCACGGAACGGACCCGTGGATCCGTGATCCCACGGCTTGACCAGATCGCGGCCGAACATGCGATCGGGCATGGCGTTCCATGGGCCGTTGTCGCTGGTGAAGATCACGATCGTGTTGCTTGCCTGACCGGTGGCGGCGAGTTCGGCCCGGATCTCGCCGACCGAGTCGTCGAGCGCCTCGACCACCGCGGCATACAGACTGGCGCTGGTGGTCCGGCGGTCGCCGGATGCCACCGCCAGCGGGACGTGCGGCATCGCGTGCTCCAGGTACAGGAAGAACGGCTGCCGTGCGGCGCCGCTGTCGCGAATGAAGGTGCGCGCCTCGGCGGTATAGGTCTGCGTCAGCGTCGACGGGTCAGGCTGCTCGATGCGTCGTCGGGTGCCGTCGTAGAGCGCCAGCCGCTCGTCGGTCGCGACCCACGGGTCGGTGTAGTCGTGGCTGTACAGCATCCCCACGAAGCGGTCGAACGCATGGTCGGTCGGCCGCGTGCCTGGTTGGTCGCCGAGATGCCACTTGCCGACCAGCATCGTCCGGTAGCCGCGCCCCCGCAGCAGCTGCGGCAGCGTAACGTGCGCGTCGGCGCGCAGCCCGATCGGACTGCGTGGTGACAGCGGCGCGCGAATCCCGACCCGGTGCGCATAGCGTCCCGTAAGAATCGATGCACGGGTTGGCGAGCACGACGGCGACGGCGCGTAGGCCGATGTGGCCCGGAAGCCATCCCGGGCCAGCGCGTCGAGATGCGGCGTGCGAATGACCGGGCTGCCGTAGCTGCCGAGGTCGCCGTAGCCGAGATCGTCGGCCAGAATCAGGATGATGTTGGGCGGCCGGCTGGCGCCAAGCGGCGCCGGCGACGGCGCGCCGGCCGGTTGCATGGCCCGGAGCCGGAGGGTGCCGGTCAGCACCGCGGCCAGGACCAGCAGCGCAGCGATCAGCCGGGCCGGCAGCGGCACGCGCATCTACTTGAGTTCCACCTCGATCACGCGCATCGGCGAGGTGCCCGGGTTGGCCACCATGTGGGTCGCCTTGGGTCCGCGGAAGCCGACACTCCCGCTCGAGAAGGTCGCCGTCTCCTTCTTGCCGTCGGGATCAGTGAACAGCAGCGTGCCCTCGGTGAGGATGACGCCGACGTGCGCCAGATCGTGGGTGTGCATGCCGGTGTCGGCCACGCCGACCGGAAAGGTCACGTCCTTGACCCGGACACGCTCGTTCTCGAACACCACCTGCGTGCTGTACTTGGTCGTGGCGGCCTTGGGCGCCGCCGCCTGCGTCAACGCGGCACCCCGCATCGCCTGCAGTGCCGACGACCCCACCGCCAGTGCCGCCGCCATTCCCACCGAGCCGGCCAGCACCCCGGCCGCAAACGTCCTTGTCGAACGCGCCATGTCTATGCCTCCAGAGCGCACAGTATAGGACGCGGGGCAGTTGGGGCTCGGGCCCGAAGCCGACCGTCGGACAAGTCCGACGGCTACGGAGTCGTTGACCGTCCGACAAGTCCGACGGCTACGGAGTCGTTGGGAGGGACCGTCGGACAAGTCCGACCGCTACGCGTGTTTGGCCCGTCACTCGATGAACATCGCGTCGCCGTAGCTGTAGAACCGGAAGCCGCGGGCCATCGCCTCCCGGTACGCCGCCAGGACGTGGTCGCGACCGGCGAACGCCGACACCAGGAACAGCAGCGACGACCGCGGCACGTGGAAATTGGTGAGCAGCGCGTCGACGACGCGGAAACGGTAGCCGGGATGAATGAACAGCGTGGTGGTGGCGGTGCCGGCCCGCACGTCGCTACCGCTCGCCGCACTCTCGAGCGCGCGCGTGGTGGTGGTGCCGACGACGACGATGCGGCGGCCGCCGGCGCGGGCGGCCGCGATCGCGTCGGCGGTAACCTGCGGCACGGTGTAGCGCTCGGGATCGACGTGGTGTTCC
Source organism: Acidobacteriota bacterium (assembly GCA_013695405.1). Classification (GTDB taxonomy): domain Bacteria; phylum Acidobacteriota; class Vicinamibacteria; order Vicinamibacterales; family Vicinamibacteraceae; genus Luteitalea. Next base: position 2,372 of record JACDAO010000524.1, read on the forward strand.
TCGACCAGATCGACGCGGACGGGCTTGAACGTGCCGTAGCCGACGTGATGGGTCAGCGTCACGATCTCGACGCCGGCCGCGCGGATCCGCTCGAGCAACGCCGGCGTGAAGTGCAATCCGGCGGTCGGCGCCGCCACCGAGCCCCTGTACGCACCGAACACCGTCTGATAGCGCTCGCGATCGGCGTCGGCATCCGGTCGACGGATGTACGGCGGCAACGGGACGTGCCCGATGCCGTCGACCGCGGCGTCGACGGTGTCGAAGCCCTCGGCCGCCAGCCGCACCAGACGCTGGCCGAAGCTGCCGCGTTCGACGATCTCGCCGTGGATCGCTCCGCCCGCGCGACCCGCGCCCTCGCAGACGAACCGGCTGCCTACCCGCAGCCGTTGCCCGGGATGCACCAGCGCCTCCCACAGGTCGTGGCTCCTCGGCGCGACCAGCAAGCACTCGAGACGCCCGCCACCGGGAAGCCGGCGTCCGACCAGCCGGGCTGGAAAGACACGGGTGTCGTTGAGCACCAGCACGTCGCCGCGCCGCAGGCGATCGGGCAGCGCGTCGATCCGGGTTTCGAGAGAGGCGCCGGTCGCCCGCGATAGCACCATCAGCCGCGACGCACCGCGGATCGCTGGCGGATGCTGCGCGATCAGCGTCGCCGGCAGGTCGAAATCGAAGTCGTCGACGCGCATGCAGAAAAACAGTCAGGGGCCGGTGCTGGGGCCGATACGCCGGCGGCGGCGTCCATTAGCGAGATGTCATGTTGCCCTGCCGCGCGGGGCAGCGTCCAGCCACGAGGTCGGGATCCTCGCAGGCAGGTCATGGCGTCCAACTCGTCGCGCCGACGGTCTGGCGCAATCGGCCCGCAGCATCGGGCTTCATTCTCGTGTTTCACGGAGGTATACCCATGTTTCGTCGCATTGCCACTGCAGCAGCCATGACGCTCGCGCTCACCGCCACCACCGCGCAGGCGCAGACCAAGGACATCGTCGATACCGCCGTGGGCGCGGGGATGTTCAACACGCTGGTGACCGCCGTCAAGGCCGCCAACCTGGTCGATACGCTCAAGGGCGCCGGCCCGTTCACCGTGTTCGCACCGACCGACGAGGCGTTTGCCAAGATCCCGAAGGCCACGCTCGACGCGCTGCTCAAGGACCAGGCCAAGCTGAAGGAAGTGCTGACCTATCACGTGGTCGCCGGCAAGGTGATGGCCGCCGACGTCGTCAAGATGAAGGCCGCCAAGACCGTGCAGGGTTCGTCGGCCAAGGTGTCCGTCAACGGCAGCACCGTGATGATCGACGACGCCAAGGTGGTCAAGACCGACATCGCCACGAGCAACGGCGTGATTCACGTGATCGATACCGTCCTGATGCCGAAGGCTACCGGCACGATGTAGTTTGCAGTGCAGCCGCTCCGCGCACTCGTGCGGAGCGGCACCTGTTGCCGTGAACACCCGCCGCTTCTCCATCACTCTTCCCGCCACACCCGCCAGCGCCTTCGCCTGGCATGCCCAGCCTGGCGCGCTGCCGCGGCTGCTGCCGCCGTGGGACGCCACACGCGTCCGGTCACGTCACGGCGACCTGCGCGACGGACAGGTGGTGCTGGAGGTCCGACAAGGCCCAGTTCGGATCTCCTGGGACGCGAGACACGAACCAGACGCCTTCATCGAGGGCGAGCAGTTCGTCGACCACCAACAGTCCGGCCCGTTCGCGCACTGGCGGCACGTGCACCGGATGACCTCGGGTCCCGATCCAGGCACGAGTACGCTGCTCGACCACGTCACCTACCAGTTGCCCGCCGATCCGTGGTCGCGGCTCGGCACCCGCGTCGTCGACGCCACGCTGCGACGGATGTTCGCGTATCGTCACTGGGTGACGCACGCGGATCTCGCCAGACATCGAGAGACACCTCCGATGCGAATCGCGGTCACCGGCGCCAGCGGCCTGGTCGGCGGCGCGCTGCTGCCGTTCCTGAGCGGTGGCGGCCACCAGATCGTGCGCCTGGTCCGCGGTACGCCCACGACACCCGACGAGCATCGCTGGTCGCCCGAGTCCGGCATCGTCGAGGTCGATCGACTTGGCCCGATCGACGCCGTCATCCACCTCGCGGGCGAGAACGTCGCCGGCAGGCGTTGGACGCCGTCGTTCAAGGCGCGAATCCGCGACAGCCGCGTCGGCCCGACCCGGGCGCTGGCGCGATCGCTGGCGGCGGCCACTCACACGCCGGCGGTCCTGATCTCCGCCTCGGCGATTGGCTTGTACGGCGACCGCGGCGACGAGACGCTGACCGAGGCCAGTGCCGCGGGCACCGGCTTCCTCGCGTCGGTCGGTCAGGAGTGGGAGGCGGCGGCGAGCCCGGCCAGTGATGCCGGCATCCGCGTCGTGCATGCGCGCTTCGGCATCATCCTCGACGCCCGCGGTGGCGCGCTGGCGAAGATGCGCCTGCCGTTCAGCCTCGGGCTGGGCGGGCCGCTCGGCACGGGCCGCCAGTACTACAGCTGGGTGTCGATGGAAGACGTGCTCGGCGCGTTGCTGTATGCGACGACCCGCGACGACTTGCGCGGGCCGATCAACGTGACCTCGCCACAGCCAGTGACCAACGCGGAGTTCACGCGCACGCTCGGGCGAGTCTTGAAGCGGCCGGCCGTGATTCCTGTGCCAGCACTGGCGCTGACGGCCCTGTTCGGTGAGATGGCGCAGGCCGAACTGCTTGGCAGCAAGCGGGTGCTGCCGGCGGCGCTCGAGCGGGCTGGCTTCGAGTTCCGGTTGCCGCACCTCGAAGACGCGTTGCGGCACACGCTCGGCCGGCGCGAGGTGGCGCCGGACGCATGAACCCGGCCACCGTCGTCGTCGTCCATGTCGCAGCGACGCTGTTCATGACCGGCGCGATCTGGATGGTACAGGTGGTGCACTACCCGTTGTTCGCGTACGCCGACCGCGCCACCTACGCCGCGTTCGCTGACGCGCACGGCCGGCTGATCACGCTGATCGTCGGTCCGGCGATGCTGGTGGAACTGGGCGCCGCGGTGTGGCTGGTGGCCACGCGATCGCCGTTGCTGCCGCGCGGCTGGGCGGTCACCGGACTCGTGCTGCTGCTGGTGATCTGGGCCTGCACGGCGCTGGTTTCGGTGCCGCTGCACGGTCAACTGGCGCGTGGCTACGACGCGCGTGCACACGCGGCCCTGGTCGCCACCAACTGGATTCGGACGATCGCCTGGACCGCCCGCAGCGGGCTGGTGCTGGTGGCGCTGGCGCGCGCCCTGTCCGGCGTCCGCTGAGCCGGCGATGGCATACTTGTGCGCCGTTCGCGCTCGCGTTCGCGAGCGGGCCGCCCGCTGACGATGAAGGTCTGGCCAGGTTCTCCTCATCCGCTCGGTGCCACCTGGGACGGCATCGGCGTCAACTTCGCGCTCTTCTCCGAGTATGCGACCGGGGTCGACCTGTGCCTGTTCGACTCGCCCTACGCCGGGCGCGAGTCGCACCGGATTGCGCTGCAGCAACGCACCGAGCAGGTCTGGCACGGCTACCTGCCGGAGGTGCGGCCGGGCCAGCTGTACGGCTACCGGGTGCACGGCCCTCACGACCTGCGCGCCGGTCACCGCTTCAATTCCGCCAAGCTGGTGTTCGATCCATACGCCAGGGCGGTCGGCCGCAACGTGCGCTGGCACGACAGCATGTTCGGCTTCTCGATTGGGTCGCCGGACAGCCGCGACGACCGCGACAGCGCCGCCTACGCGCCGCTCGGCACGGTCATCGATCCGGCGTTCACCTGGGCCGACGATCGACGACTCAAGCGTCCCTGGCACGAGACGGTCATCTACGAGTTGCATGTGCGCGGCTTCACCAAGCGTCATCCGGGCGTGCCCGACGACTTGCGCGGCACCTATCTCGGGCTGGCCTGCGAGGCGTCGATCGAACACCTGCTGCGGCTCGGTGTGACCGCGGTCGAACTGCTGCCTGTCCACCACCATATTGACGACTGGCACCTGGTCAAGGCTGGGCTGTCGAACTACTGGGGCTACAACACGCTCGGCTACTTCGCGCCCGACCTGCGGTACTCGGTCAGCCGCTCGGCGTACGGCTCGGTGCGCGAGTTCAAGTCGATGGTCCGGACGCTGCACGCCGCCGGCCTCGAAGTGATCCTCGATGTGGTCTACAACCACACCGCCGAGGGCAGCCACCTCGGGCCGACGCTGTCGCTGCGCGGCATCGACAACCTCTCCTACTACCGCCTGAGCCCCGGTGACCGCCGCTACTACGAGGACTTCACCGGCACCGGCAACACCCTGAACATGCAGAGCCCGCGGGTGCTGCAGCTGATCATGGACAGCCTGCGCTACTGGGTGCTCGAGATGCACGTCGACGGCTTCCGCTTCGACCTCGCCAGCGCACTTGCCCGCGAACTGCACGCAGTCGACAAGCTCGGCTCGTTCTTCGACATCATCCACCAGGACCCGGTGCTGTCGCAGGTCAAGCTGATTGCCGAGCCCTGGGACCTCGGCGAGGGCGGCTACCAGGTCGGCAACTTCCCGGTCGGCTGGACCGAGTGGAACGGGCGCTATCGCGACTCGGTGCGACGATTCTGGCGCGGCGACGGCGGACAGGTCTCCGAGTTCGCGACCCGGCTGGCCGGCAGCAGCGACCTCTACGAGCACACCAGCCGCCTGCCGAGCGCCAGCGTCAACTTCGTCACCTGTCACGACGGCTTCACGCTCGCTGATCTGGTCAGCTACGAGCGCAAGCACAACGACGCCAACGGCGAACAGAACCGCGATGGCGAGTCCCACAACCTGAGCATGAACTTCGGGGTCGAAGGCCCGACCACCGACCCGCTGATCCGGCGGGCGCGTGTGCAACAGCGCCGCAACTACATCGCGACGCTGCTGCTGTCGCAGGGCGTGCCGATGCTGGCCGGCGGCGACGAGATGGGCCGGACCCAGAAGGGCAACAACAACGCCTACTGCCAGGACAACGACATCAGCTGGTTGTCCTGGGAGCTGTCCGAAGAGGACAAGGACTTCCTCGAGTTCACGCGCATGGTGATTGCGCTGCGGCAGCAGCATCCGGTGCTGCGCCGGCAACGCTTCTTCCAGGGCCGGCCGCTGCGCGGCGCCGGCGTCAAGGACCTGGCC
>JACDAO010000564.1 GCA_013695405.1 Acidobacteriota bacterium
AACGTCCTGGACATCTATCGCTACGCGTGCCGCAACTACCGGGAAGGCGACGACATCTATGCCTTCGGGTTCAGCCGCGGCGCCTTCACCGTACGCCTCGTCGTCGCGCTGATCGCCGCGGAGGGGCTGGTGCGCTCCGGCAGCGAAGCCGAACTCGACCGGAAGAGTCGCGCCGCCTACCGCGCGTTCCGCGCCGCCTTCGTGCCGCGCCGCCTCCAATGGCCGACCAGGCTGTTCAGGCACGTCCGCGGCCTGACCGGCGTCCGGCTCGCCCGACTGAGAGGTCGCACGCCGTATGACCCGGCGGACAACCTCTGTCCCACAATTCGATTCGTCGGGGTCTGGGACACGGTCTCGGCGTATGGCGGGCCGATTACCGAGATCACGCGCGCGATCGACAACTGGATCTATCCGCTCAGCATGCCGAACTACCAGTTGGACGAGCGAATCCTCTGCGCGCGCCACGCCCTCGCGATCGACGATGAGCGCGACGCCTTCCACCCACTCCTGTGGGACGAGGTCCATGAAGAGGCGTTGGTCGCCGAAGAGCGAGTCGGTCCGGATCGACTGCAGCAAGTCTGGTTCACCGGCATGCACGCCGACGTCGGCGGCGGCTATCCCGACGAGAGTCTCAGTTACGTGTCGCTGCTCTGGATGATGGAACAGGCGGAGCGCGCTGGGCTGCGCACCTTGAAGGTCATCAAGGACCGGTTTGTCGCGCTCGCCAGCAGCTACGGGCCGATCCACGACAGCCGCGCCGGCCTCGGCGCCTACTATCGCTATCAACCTAGAAAAATCGCGGCATGGCTCGATCCGGTCGATGAGAAGACGCTCAGCCTGCGCGATCCGGCGATTACCGACGCCAGTGGCAAGTCGCGTGGACTGCTGCGCGCGGTGACCGTGCACGAAAGCGTGATCAACAGAATCGCGACCGGCACCGACCGCTACGCGCCGATCACGTTGCCCCAGAACTTTCGGGTCGTGCCGCCGCAGATGGACGGCGAAAAGGCGCCCCAGGCCGACAACCAGACGCCGGAGCCCCCGCCGGAGACGAAGGCGCCCCCACCGATGGTCAGCCGCGGGGTGCGCGCGCGATTGGCCGATGCACAGGCAGCGAACACGCGAGCGCGGGCGATCGAGCCGATCTGGAACCTGGTCTGGTGGCGCCGGCTCACCTACTTTGCGACCCTGACCGCGACATTGCTGCTGCTGATCCTGCCATTGGTCGTCGCGCGGCTACCCCATCCGCCATTCCTCGCCGACGGCCGCACGTGGATTGGCGGCATCATCCGCCTGCTGACCCTCGCCCTGCCAACCCTGGCCAGCGAGTGGGTCGAAGTCTATGCAGACAACCCGTTCTACTTCTTCCTGCTCGGCGGCGTCATTGTCGCGTTCCTCAAGGTCGGGACGCGGCTGGAGCGCACGCTCCGCGACGAGGCGAGAACGGTGTGGAGGCGGGCCACCGAGGACGGGCTGAATCCGGTGCCAGCATTGTCGCGAATCCAGAAATTCAGAAACAGCCGGCGCTACCAGCGCGTGATTCAGCTTGTCAAATGGTCTGTCCTCCCCGACTGGGTGTTCGGACCGCTGATCGTCTTCGTGCTGTTCTGGATCGGGCTCGCGACGTACGCGCAGGCCAGGCTGCCCTTTCTGGAAAACAGCGCGCGGCTCTGCCGATCGTCGTCCGGCGACATCGCCGAGGTTGCCGAGACCCGTGCCGATTTCCGCACGCGAGACGTCTGCAGCGCGAGCTTCGGCCGCGTCGTGAAGACACAGCGCTACATCGTCACCTTCGATGTCGTCGATCCCTGGTACGACAGCAGCGTCGCCACCACTCCAGAGGGGATTGGCGTGGGAGACTTTCCCTGGGGCGTCGGCTATCTGGCGGCGCCCTTCCGACGAGTGATCGACGCGCGATATCTGCAGCCAGTGGTCGAGGTGAGGCCGACCGACGGAAGCCGCCGCCTGTTCAGCCGCAATATCCAGATCTATCCGCTCTCGGTCCGCCCGGTCGGCGATTCGAGGACCCTCTACCGAGCAGAGTTCGTCGCGCCACGAACCGGCGAGTTGTTCCTGTTCGCGAATGACGCCATGGTCCCGCTGACCGCCCGTTGGTGGGGCAAATATGACTACCGCCACTTCTACGAGGCGTCAGGCTTCGGTGCTCAGCAGACTCGCGGGAATCACGGTAGCGCCTGCGTCACCGTCGAACGGGCGAACGCGGCTGACGTGCCTTTGGGCGCGCCGCCGGCCGGGTCGGTCTGCGAACGGGCGTCGGCCAGCGACGCGGCCGGGGTCGATTCCGCGCACGAGTAGTACGGCGCCAGGCGGCCTCGTCGCCGCGTCGTCACAACCCGGAGTCGCCCGATTGCGTACCTGAGTGCAGGAGGACATCATGGGCATCCCGCTCGTCCTGCTCGGCGTAGTCGCACTGACCATCGGCCTGGTGATCTGGAAAGCGTTGCGCCCGCATCACGGACCCCGACGCAGCGCACTGACGTCGGACGGCGGCGACGCCGGCAGCAGCTGGATCGCCGTCGCGGGCGCCGGTGATGCGGGGAGCGACTGCGGCGCCTCGGATGGCGGCGGCGCCGATGGCGGCGGAGGTGGCTGCGACTAAGCGATCACGACTGGGTGCCTTCGTCGCGAGGGTGCCACAGCTTGGCTGCGACGTGAGGCTCTCATTGGACCGGCGAGGCGTCGGCGAAGGATGACGTGGTCGCCTCTGACATCTGGAAGTTCTCGTCCACGCGGAAGAACCGTTGGCCGGTGGTTCCCGGCTCGATCGGAATTGCCGTTGCGGTATACGCCGACGTAGTCCCTGCACAGTC
>JACDAO010000253.1 GCA_013695405.1 Acidobacteriota bacterium
GAACCAGATCAGCCGGTCGCCGACCTCGACGTGCGGCGCACCCGGCACCCGCGTCTCGTATCGCCCGATCGTTCCGCCAGCGAGGCGCACGTAGCGCGTCTCGATCGCGTCGCCCTTCCAGGTGGCGCCAACCTGCACCAGGACCTGCCGCTCTGCCCCCGAAGGGCCGACGACATGCCGAATCTCGGTGACCGTTGCGTCGACGATTGTCGTGGCGTGGGCCGTCAGGTCGGCCAGCGAGAGTGGGACCACCGTCGCAGCACGCCCAGGCGTTGTCCCGCCCATCAGTGACGACAGCAGCGCTGCCACGAGCACGGCCTGCCGCGCCGCGCAGCCGTGCCCCGCCATCACGAAGCGACCGCTCCTGACGCCGCCACACCGGACGCGGCTACCGCGAGCACTGCCGCCGCCGCCCGCCCCGAGGCGCCGGGGCCACCCAACGCCCGGACCACGACCGCCAGATCGCGTCGGACCGCGGCCGCATGTTCGGCATCGCGAAGCAGGCGCAGTGTCTCGGCGGTCACGCGCTCAGCGGTGCACTCGTCCTGGATCAACTCGGGCACGATGGTCCGCCCGGCAATCAGGTTGACCATGCCGAAGGTGCTGACGCTGACGAATGGCCGGCCCAGCCGGTAGGTCAGCGACGAGAGCCGATAGACGATGACCATCGGCTTGCCGTGCAGCGCGGCCTGCACCGTGGCGGTGCCGGAGGCGGTGATCACCACATCACTGGCAGCGAGCACGGCATCGGTGTCGCCCTCGTGGACAGCGATCGGCAGGTGGTGGCGCTGCAGGTCGTCGAACAGGTGATCGTCCAGGCCCGGCGCCCGTGCCAGCAGGAACTGCAGATCGGGCTCGGCCTCGCGCAGGCTGGCACTGGCCTGCAGCAGCACCGGCAGGGTTCGCTGCACCTCGTTGTGGCGACTGCCAGGCAGCAGGGCGATGGTGCGCGCGGTTGCCGACAGGCCGTGCCGCATCAACACGCTGGCCCGTGGCGGTTGCGGTTGGATCAGGTCGATCAGTGGGTGGCCGACGAACTCGACCGGCACGCCGGCCTGTTCGTAGAGGGCCTGCTCGAACGGGAAGATCACCAGCACCTTGTCGGCGAACCGTTTGATGGTCCGCATCCGGCCCGGCCGCCACGCCCACAGCTGGGGCCCGATGTAGTACACCACCGGGATGCCGCGCGCGTGCAGCGCCTGCCCGAGGCGGAAGTTGAAGTCGGCAAAGTCGATCGCGACGAAGACGTCGGGGCGGCGACGTTCCGCCTGCGCGATCAGCGCTCGGTACATCCGCCAGGTACGCGGCAGGGTGCGAACCACCTCCGACAGACCGGTCACCGACAGGCCCTCGTACGAGCCCAGCAGGCTTGCGCCGGCCGCCGCCAGACGCGGACCGCCGAAGCCGAACACGCCGAGGTCCGGCCGCCGATCACGCAGCGCAGTGGTCAGTGCCCCGGCGTAGAGATCGCCGGAGGGCTCGCCGCACGAGATCATCACCCCGGGCATCGTCGGGGCGCGATCAGCGACCGGGTGCGGGCGCGCGGGTCGGCGCCGGCTTGCCACGCAGACTCGGGCTCGTGAGATCGAGGTCGCCGAGCGGCAGCACCTCGACGTCGTCGAAGCCGACCGCTTTGAGCTGCGGCAGCACGAGCGTGGCATCACCAACCAGGACAATCGACAGTCGCTGCGGCTTGATGAACTGCCGCGCCACCCGCTGGATGTCGTCGCTCGTGACTTTGTTGACGCGATCGGGGTAGGTCTCCAGTTCCTTGACGTCGAGGTCGAAGAACAGCAGGTTGAGCACCTGCAACGCGATGTCGTCGGCAGTCTCGAGACCGAGCGGGAAGCTGCCGGCCAGATAGGCCTGCGCGCCCATCAGCTCGCGCTCACCGACCGGTTCGCGGACCAGTCGCGAGAACTCGTCCACGGTCAGGCGCAACGCCTCGCCGGTGGTCGAGGTCTGGGTGTCGGTCTCCGCGATGATCGCGCCGGCCTGCTTGAAGGCGTCCATGTCGGCCGACGCGCCATAGGTCAGGCCGCGTTCGGAGCGCAGCACGTTCTGGAGGCGATTGGCGCCTTCGCCGCCGAGAATCTTGGTTGCCAGGTTGAGCGCCATGTAATCCGGGTGCTTGCGGGCGATCGCGACGTGCCCGGCCCGAATCTCGGTCTGCACCGCGTTGGGCCGATCGATCAGCACCAGCCGGCGGGCCGCCTCGGGCACCTCCATGGCCTCGATCGACGGCGTGTCGCGCGGCGTCCAGCCGCCGAATGCGCGGGTCACGCCCGCGAACGCCTCCTCGGGGCTGACGTCGCCGACCACGGCGAGCAGAGCGTTGGCGGGGGCGAACCAGGTCTTGTGGAACGAGACCAGGTCGTCGCGGGTGATGGCGGCCAGCGACTGGGGCGTGCCGTTGCCCGGCAGACCATACGGATGGAAACCGTAGACCAGCCGATTGATCGCACGATCGGCGACGTAGTCCGGATCCTGCATGTTGACACTGATCGCCGACAGTGCCTGTTCGCGCACGCGATCGAGTTCCTCCTGCGGGAACGACGGCGACTCGACCACTTCGGAAATCAGGCCGAGCGCCAGGTCGAAGCTGTCCTTGAGGACCAGGATGCTGACGTAGGACAGGTCGGTGCCGGCGCCGGAGCCGAGCGCCCCGCCGACGTAGTCGATGGTGTCTGAGATCTGCTCGGACGATCGCTTGGCGGTGCCCTGGTCGAGCAACGCGCCGACCATCGCCGCGACGCCGGGCTTGGTGGCCGGATCCTGCGCCGAGCCGGCGCGCACCAGCAGCCGCAGGCTGACGGCCGGCTGCTCGTCCTGCGAGACCACCACCACGCGCAGCCCGTTGGGCATGGTCCGGATCTCGTACGGCGGGATCTTGACGTCGCGCGCCTCGAGCGGCCGCGGCGGGCGCTCCTGCGCACAGACCGGCGAGGTCACGGCCAGAAGACTACCGACCACCACCACCCACACCGCCTTGACCGTGCGAGCCATCACTGCCCCCCTGCCGTCGGGCGCTGGCCGCGCGGCAACACCGTGAGCACGAGCCGGCTCTGTGGCGTGAAATAGGTGGTCGCCACGCGCTGGACGTCAGCCGCGGTGATGTTCTGGAAGATGTCGAACTCGCCGTCGGCGGTGCCGATGTCGCCCTTGTGCAGCACCACCGCGTGCGCCAGGGCGGTGGCTTTCTGCTGCACCGTCTGGCGGCCGATCACGTAGTCGCGCGCGAACTGGTTCTTGGCGCGCTGCAACTCGCGCGCCGTGATGGGTTCCTTGACCAGCCGCTGCAGCTCGTCGATCAGCGCGTCGGCGACCTGGGCAGGGGTGTGCCCCGGCGCCACGATCGCCACGGTGTAGAACAGGTTCGGGTCCTCGATCAGGTTGGCCTGCCCGAACGCCGACAGGGCCAGCCGCTCCTTGTAGACGAGGCGCTGGTAGATGCGGGAGCTCGTGCCGTCGGACAGCACCTTGGCGGCGATGTGCAGCGGGTAGGAATCCGGATGGCCGTCGTACGTGATCGGGTACGCCACCACCACCGCGGGCAGCGGCCAGTCCTGCTCGATGGTGATGCGCGACTCGGCAGTGCGGACCGGCTCCTTGGCGATGTTCCGGGTCAGCGTCCCCTCGGCTTTCGGCACCTTGCCGAATTCCTTGTCGAGCAGTCCGCGGGCCACGGCCGGGTCGAAGTCGCCGGCCAGCACCAGGGTCGCGTTGTCGGGCCGGTAATACGTGCGGTGAAACGCGCGCACGTCCTCGATGCTCGCGGCTTCGAGGTCGGCCATGCTGCCGATCACAGGATGCTTGTAGGGATGGACCGTGAACGCCTTGTCGTAGATGATCTCGGACAGGCTGCCGTAAGGCTGATTCTCGACCCGCTGGCGACGCTCTTCCTTGACCACGTCGCGCTCGGTGCGGAAGGCGCCCTCCTCGACGCGGAGCGAGGCCATCCGATCGGCCTCGAGCCAGAGCGTCAACGGCAGGTACTGCGCCGGCACGGTCTGCCAGAACACGGTGGTGTCCTCGGTGGTGTAGGCGTTGCTCTGACCGCCGATCGAGGCGATGTAGGAGGTGTGGGCCTCGGGCTGCACATTGCGGCTGCCCTTGAACATCATGTGCTCGAACAGGTGCGCGAAACCGGTGCGGCCTTCCTTCTCGTCCTTGGATCCGACGTGGTACCACAGCTGCACGTGGACGATTGGCGTCGAGTGATCTTCGAGCAGGATCACCCGCAGCCCGTTCGGCAAGGTGAAGTCGTCGTACTTGAAGGCCGGGGGCCGGACCGCCGCCTGGGTCGGGATCTGCAGCGCGCCGGACACGAGGGAGGCGGCCAGCACGGCAACCGCGCCGGGCCGGACGAGCATGTGAGCCATTGTCGCGATTATGTCAGGCCCGCGGGATCGCGCCAACGCAGCAGGGACACGCGGTGTGCGGCGGCTGTGGTCAGGACCCGTCGTGGTCGTCGCCGACGGCGCCCTGATCGGGCGCCAGCGCCTCCAGCCGGCGTTGCAAATTGGCCACTTGGCGGCGCAGCGCGGGCAGGGTTCGGAACACCGCCGAGGCCTTGAGCCAGTCACGGTTGTCAATCGCCGGGTAGCCGGAGACGAACGCCCGGTCGGGCAGCGAATTCGGGATGCCGGTCTGCGCGCTGGCCCGCACCCCCTTGCCGAGCGTGAGGTGACCGGCGACGCCGACCTGTCCGGCCAGCACGGTGCCGTCGCCCACCGTCGTGCTGCCGGCGATGCCCACCTGCGACACCAGGATGACGTTGCGCCCGACTTCGACCCCGTGGGCGATCTGGACCAGATTGTCGATCTTGGTGCCGTTGCCGATCACGGTCGCGCCAAGCGGCGGCCGATCGATCGCCGTCGACGCGCCGATCTCGACGTCGTCGCCGATCACCACGGTGCCGATCTGCGGCACCTTGCGCAGGGTGCCGTCCGGGGCGGGCGCGAAACCGAAGCCGTCGCTGCCGATCACCGCGTGGTCCTGGACCACGACCCGGTGGCCGAGGGTGACCCGTTCGCGCACACTGACGTGCGCGTGCAACAGGCAGTCGTCGCCTATCACCGCCTCGTCGCCGATCGTGACGTGGGCGCGCAGCACGCTGCGGGCGCCGATCACCGCGCCGTCGCCGACGTACACGTAAGGACCAATCGACGCGTCGACCGCGATCACGGCACGGGCCGCGATCACGGCGCTGGGATGAATGCCGGGGGCGGGTACCGGCTGCGGGTGCAACAGCGTCAGGGCACGGGCAAAAGCCGCGTACGGATGGCTGCTCCGCAGCGCCGCCACTGCCGAGGGCACCGGCACCTCGTCGGCGGCAATCACCGCGGTGGCACGGGTGTGCTGCAGCAGCGTGCCGTACTTTGCATTGGCGAAGAAGGACACGTCGCCGGGACCGGCGGTGTCGAGCGATGCCACCCGGGCAATGGGCAGATCGCCGTCGCCTTCGAGGCGGCAGCCGAGGCTGTCGGCCAGCTCACGCAGCGTCAAGGCAGGCGGATGATAGCACGCGGATCAGGCGCGATCGGGGACCATCCGGGCGACGAAGGTCGGCAGATCCTCGAGGCGCAGGCGCATCGCGATGTCCAGCACCAGCGGCGCCCGGGCGTCGTCGTCCAGGCTCAACGCGGCCCGCAACTCGGACAGCGGCGGGCTGACCACCGCCGCCCAGGTCACGTGACGCAGGCCGTGGCGGGCGCCGCGCCAGGACAGATAGTGCGCGACCACGAAGAAGCCCAGGAAGTACGCCGCGACGTTCGGCCCTGGTAACAGGGCCAGCGCGGCGGAGGCGACGAACAGCACCGTGGTCACGACCAGCCAGATCAGGTGGCGGTCGCTGTCCCGCCGCAGCGAGGCGCGGGTCACCTGCAGCGCGGTCTCGCCGGTCAGGTCGTCCGGGTGATGGAGCGTCGCCCCGTCGTGCTTGCGGAGGTGCCAGAGCAGCCGCTGCTCGTTGATGTGCTCGGCCACACTGCGCAGCGTACGCTCCTTGATTCGGCCATACCAGGTCTCGGCGCGTGGCAGTTCCTCGCCGCGCGAGTGGCGGCGGCGCCGCTCCTCGGCTTCGGCGAGCATGTCGTGGAACGAGTCCGCGAGGCGACGAAACAGGCCACGGTCCGCCGGGCGCGCAACCGGTTCCTGGTCCTCGGCGGGCTCGCAGTAGGGCTCGTGGCGACTGCCCCCGACCGGGATCAGATACACGTCGATCATCGTCTCTACCTGCTGGTCCTACGATAGCACCCGCGATCCGGTTCACGGCGAGTCGCTGGTAGGCTGTCGGGATGATTGCTCTCTGCCTGCTGTGGTTGGCGTCGGCGTCGATCGGGGCGCAAAGCGCCGCGCCGCTGACGCTGGACGTGCGTGTCTTTCGTGGTGTCACCGACGTCACGGGCGATACGCTGGTCACGTTGTTTCCTGTCGGCGCCCGGACCGGGGGACGGCCGGTGCCGCTGGTGCCCTCGGGCGAACGCCGCCTGGCGCTGCCGTCCGGCCAGTACGACCTGCAACTGGTGCAGCAACGCGCCGGCGAGGTGGTCGGCATCTCCTGGACCAGCCTGCGGTTGCTGGTCGACTACCCGGGCGAGTACCAGCAGCACCTCGAGGTCGTGAACCTCGAGAAAGGCTGGGGCGCGTTGCAGGTGCGGCGCGCCGGCACGCGCGAGCAGGCACCGGTCGCCTGGTCGGCACGGCTGACGGGGCGCGACGGCAGCGAGGCCGCCCGCGGCGTGGTCGGACACGGCTATGTCGTGCTGGTGGCGCCGGCTGGCACCTACGACGTCGAGGTCACCCGCGCCGACGGCAGCACCACCGCGATTCGCGGCGTCGAGGTGAGGGAGAACCTGACCTACCTGAAGACGTTCTAAGGCACGTCGGCGCGCGGCGCGCGTTTGCGTTGGGGCGGGCGCGGCGGACGCGGCCTGGACAGGTCAGGACGTCCGGCCGACTCCCACGCGCCGATCACGTACGCGGCGACGGTGGCGATGGCGCGATTGACCCGCTCGTCGAGAATCCGCGCCGCACCCGCAGCGCCGAAGCGCGTGAAGTAGCCCTCGTCGTAGAGGTCGCCGGTGCCGATCGCCTGACGGTCGGCCTCCAGCAGCGCGGCGGCGTGCGTCTGGCTGTCGATCACCGTGGCAAATGCCGCGTCGCGCGGCACGGTGACCGGTGCCACCGCTGGGTGGTCGAGCTTGAGTGTTGGCCGCAGCCTCGAGAACAGATCCGACTCGAAGCGGCTGTGGACGCCGTGCTGCCCGGTCAGCTGGCCGTCGTAATTGGCCACGGCGTGGAACGGCACGTGGGCATCGCCGACGTAGTGACTGAGCACCGCGCTGAAGAACACGACGTTGTCGTAGGCGTAGCCGGGTGCGTCGCCCTTGGCCATCTGCTCGAAGGTGCGGCGCAGACGATCGTGCATCTCGGCAATCCGCCACGGCAGCAGGCCCTCGGCCTTGACTTTTTCCTCGCCGAACTTCTTGACCGCCTCGGCGTAGTCGCGCGGCAGGGCGTCGAACGGCGCCACGCCGTAGGCATCGATGTCGAGGAAGTGCCGCGGCGGCTCCTCCTCGAAGCCGACGTTGCGCCAGAGATCCGGGTCGATCGAGTGCTCGACGAACATCACCCGGCGGGTCTCGAACAACTCGCGCAGCCCAGGGGGCAATCGCCCGACCACCTGATCTGCGATGAACTTGTGCGCCTCGAATCCCCACGCGCCAACGTCGTGTGGGACTGTGAACAGCAGCAGCGCAAGAGCAACTGCCATTGACAATTTGGGGCGCAGGCGACGTGTCGGCA
>JACDAO010000616.1 GCA_013695405.1 Acidobacteriota bacterium
TCGCCGAGGCGAGGTCGCGGTTCGGGTAGTACCGCCGGCTCTCCTTCATGAAGCCGACACCGCGCAGACCAAGCCGGGCGATCCGCTGTGCCTCGGACGGCGTCGCGCGCTTGCGGATGTAGACGAAGTCCTTCTTGCCGGCAAGCCGCTTCTCGATGCTCTCGCGGACGTCGTTGCTGCAGCGCGAGATCACCGAGCAGACGCTCGCGGCGATCCTGGCGGGATCGCCGAGCTCCTTCGGCACGACAGACAGGGTGCCACTACGGCCCCCACGGCCGCGGTCGACCACCAGGCCGGGCGCGCGGAGCGCCGCGATCACCGCGACCTCGGCCTGCGACAGCCCGCCGATGACCGGCGCCTTGTCACGCCGGCTGTGCAGGCGCTGCACCAGCGAGGCGCGCTCCTCGCCGTCGCAATCGTCCAGTGCGGTGCACAACTGCGAGGCCACCGCCTCAGGGTCGCCGACGTCGCTGGGCACGGCGTAGACGACGTCGCCGTCGACGCTGAAGGCGAGCACGCGGCCGAACCGGTCGACGATTGGACCGCGACGCGGGTTGAGTTCAATGGTCTGGCTCTGCTGGCTTTCGGCACGGGCGACGAGCGCGTCGTGCTGGAACACCTGCAGGTAGACCAGTCGGACGACGATTCCGGCCGACCACAGCACCAGCAGCGCCGCGGCGATCGCCAGCCGGCGCCGCAGCACGCCACGCCAGTCGGGCGGTTCGAGCGCGTCCTGGTCGGCACGTTGCGCGTCGCGCACCACGCGCGGGTTGTTCAGGGCGGCCGCGCCGGAATCGAGACCGGCCAACAGATCCGCGGCGCCTTCGACGGTGCGGCTCACCTGGACGCCACCACCGAGGCCGGCAACGTCGCGACACTGACCCGGTCGAGAACGGTCGCGGTCTCGCGGGTCGGCGCCTTCATCTTCAACTGCGTGGTGGCGATCCGCGCGATCCGCGCCGGCGCACGGAGCGCGGCCGTCTCGAGCTGCAGGTGACGCTGGATCTCGAGTTCGCGGGCGCGCTCGCCGTGCAGCACTGCGGCCGCGGTTTCGAGGCGCCAGGCCTCGTGGTGCTGCCAGGCGGCGAACATCGCGACGATCAGGAAGGCGACAAAGATCAGGCCGGTGCGGACCAGCTCGCGCTGGCGGGCCTGATCCACTTCCCGGACGATCGCCCGGTTCTGCACCTGCTTGCGGACGACGAAGTCGCGGTCCACGTCAGGCCAGCCTCTCGGCGACACGCAGCTTCGCGCTGCGGGCGCGCGGGTTGCTGGCCACTTCCTCGTCGCCGGCCGCGATCGGCCGACGCGTGACCACCGTGACCGGCGGGTGCGTCTCGGCGGCCAGCGCGCGGAAGGTGTGCTTCACGACGCGGTCCTCGAGCGAGTGGAAGGCGATCACCGCGAGTCTGGCCCCCTGCTGGAGCCGAGCCACCGCACTGCGGAGGAACGCCTCGAGACCGTCGAGTTCGCCGTTGACCCAGATCCGCAGCGCCTGGAAGGTTCGGGTGGCCGGGTCGATGCGCTGCCAGCCGCGCGACGGGATGGCGCGTCTGACCAGCGTGGCCAGTTGGGCGGTGGTCTGCAGCGGACCGAGGGCGCGGGCCCGAACGATGCCACGGGCGATGCGGCGGGAGAAACGCTCCTCGCCGAATCGGTAGATGACGTCGGCCAAGGTGCTCTCGTCGACCTGCTGGAGCAACTCGGCGGCAGTCAGGCCCGACGACTGGTCCATGCGCATGTCCAGTGGCGCGTCGGTCTGGAAGCTGAAGCCCCGCGCGGCGTCGTCGAGCTGCATCGACGAGACGCCGAGGTCGGCGAGGATCCCGCCGTCGACTGCCTGCACGTCGTGACGATCGAGCACCTCGCCGAGGCTGCGGTAGTCGGCGTGGACGAACTCGACCTGCGTCAGTCGGTCGGCCAGGGCCGTGCGAGCGAGAGCCAGGGCAGTCAGGTCGCGGTCGATGCCGAGCACGCGGGTCGCGCCAGCCTCGAGCAGCGCGCGGGTGTGCCCGCCCGCACCGAGGGTGCAGTCGACGAACAGCCCCCCTCGCGCGGCGGCCAGGTGACTGATGACTTCCGCTGCCAGCACCGGTTCGTGCATCTCGCCCTCAGATTCCCAGCGCGGAGAGGTCGGCGAGGTGGGTGTCGTTCAATCCGTCGGTCTGCACCCGGAGCCTGAGCCGGTCGCTGTTCCACAGGTCCAGGTAGGTCTGCATGCCGAGGACCTCCACGTCGGCGGAGGCGGCGGCCGATTCCCGGAGCGCGGGAGGGATGACCACGCGACCCTGCGTGTCGAACTCTGCAGGTTGTCCCCAGTAGGCGGTGGTCATCTCGAAGGCCTTGCGTGACGGGTGCAACTGGGGCAGGGAGCGAAGCTTTTCTTCGACCCGTTCCCAGAGACTGAGCGGATACAGACGGACGTATTCCCCGGCGGGTGAGAAGCTCGTCAAATAGAGCGCTGACCCGTATTCCGCTTCGATGAACGCGCGGAATGCGCTGGGCACCTTGAGGCGCCCCTTGTCGTCAATTCGGGCTGAAATGCGGCCGCGGAGCACCACTACTCTCCACTTTGATCCACTTTGGTCCACGCGGAGGATACACGAACGAGCGTTCGACGTGTCAACGGAAACTTCACAGCCACAAGGAGTTCGCCTTTGTTTCGCCGCTGCTCGCGTGCTAGGATGCTCGCCGCTTGGCCCCCACTGTCCTGGTCTGTGAGGCGCAGGTGCCGTTCGTCCGCGGCGGGGCCGAGGCGCTGGTCCGTGAACTGGTTCGCCGGTTCCGCGACCACGGTTGCCTGGTCGAGCGCGTGAGTGTTCCCTTCAAGTGGTACCCGAAGAAGGAGTTACTGGCGCACGCGGCAGCCTGGCGGCTGCTCGACCTCTCGGAGAGTTGCGGCCGGCCGATCGATCTGGTCGTTGCGACCAAGTTCCCGACCTACTGCGTCCGCCACCCGCGGAAAGTGACCTGGCTGTTGCACCAGTACCGCGCCGCCTACGACCTGTGCGGTACCGAATACGCCGATTTCGGTCACCGGGAGGAGGACATGGCGGTGCGCGAGCGCCTGCGCAGCCTCGACCGCCAGATGCTGGGCGAGTGCACGGCCCTGTACACCATCTCGCAAACCTCATCCGATCGGCTGAGCCGGTACAACGACCTGCCGTCGACGCCGCTTTACCATCCGTCGCCGCTTGCCCCCAGGCTCCGGTCCGGCCCGTACGGCGACTATTTCCTCTCGGTCGGCCGGCTCGAGACGGTCAAGCGGGTCGAACTGGCGATTGAGGCGATGGTCGAGGTGCCAGGCCCGATGCGCCTGCTGGTGGTGGGCGAGGGGACGTTCCGTCATGGCCTCGAACGGCGCATCGGCGAGCTGAACCTGCGCGATCGGGTCGCGCTGCTGGGTCATGTCGACGAGCCGACGCTGGTCGACCTGTACGCCGGGGCTCGCGCGGTGGTGTTCGCGCCATTCGACGAGGACTACGGCTACGTCACGCTCGAGGCCTTCGCCGCCCGCAAACCGGTGGTCACGGCCACCGACAGCGGCGGTGTGCTCGAGTTCGTGCAGCACGGCGTCACCGGCCTGGTCGCCACGCCCGACGCCGCTGCGCTCGGCGACGCGCTGGCGCAACTGGCCGCCAGTCCGCAGCAGGCAGCCGCGCTCGGCGAGGCGGGGTACGATAGCACCCGCGCGATCTCCTGGGACGGCGTCGTCGCCGCGTTGATGGCCGGACTGGCGACGCGCGACGACCAGCCCGATCACCCGACACCGTGGCCGCCCCAGACGCTGTCTCCATCCTGATCCCCGCCTACAACGAAGGCCCGATCGTCGGCGACGTGATCCGCACGCTGCTGGCCGTCGGCCCGTGGCACGAGATCCTGCTCGTGGACGATGGCTCGTCGGACGACACCGCGGCGGCGGCCGAGGCAGCCGGCGCCCGGGTGCTGCGCCATCCGTACAACAAGGGCAACGGCGCGGCAGTCAAGACCGGCATCCGCGCGGCCACCGGCGACTACATCATGGTGATCGACGGCGACGGCCAGCACCGACCCGACGACGCCCAGCGGTTGGTCGCTCTGCTCGGCGAGTACGACCTGGTCGTCGGCGCGCGGGCGGGGCACACCCAGGCCACCGGGGTCCGCCGTGCCGGCAACGGCCTGCTCAACGCCTTTGCCACCTACATGACCGGCCGGGTTATTCCCGACCTGACCTCCGGCTTTCGCGGGGCGCGGCGCGAACTCCTGCGCGAGTTCCTGTACCTGATCCCGAACGGCTTTTCGACGCCGACCACCACCACGCTGGCGTTCATCAAGGCCGGCTACAGCGTGCTGTTCGTGCCGATCGAGGCCCGCCAGCGCACCGGCTCGTCCAAGATCCGGCTGGCCCGCGACGGCACCAAGTTCCTGCTGATCATCCTGAAGGTGGTGACGATCTTCAGCCCGATGAAAGTGTTCCTGCCGGTCAGCCTCGGCGCCTTCACGCTTGGCGTGCTGTATGCCGGCTGGACCGTGGCGACCTCGAGCAAGATCGCCAACGGTTCGGTGTTGCTGCTGATGTTTGCGTTGATCGTCTTCCTGGTCGGGCTGGTCTCCGAGCAGATCTCGGCGCTGCGCTTCGAGGGCCGCCGATGACCACCACGGTACGGCCGCGCGTGCTGGTGGTGACGCCGACCTACAACGAACGCGACAACCTCCCGGTGCTGGTCCGTCAGGTGCTCGACCGCGGCCCGCAGTTCCAGGTACTGGTGGTCGACGACAACTCGCCCGACGGCACCGGGGCGGTCGCCGACGCACTGGCGGCCGAGTTCGCCGGCCGTGTACAGGTGTTGCACCGCACGGGCAAGCGCGGGCTCGGCCGGTCCTACGTCGACGCGTTGTCCAGGGCAGTGACCATGGATGTCGACGTCGTCTGCCAGATGGACGCCGACTTCTCGCACGACCCGTCGTACCTGCCCGACCTGGTCGACGGCGTGATCGGCGACGGCTGCGACCTGGTGATTGGATCGCGCTACCTGAACGGCGTCAGCGTGGTCAACTGGCCGCTGCGACGGCTGATCCTGAGTACGTTCGCAAACCGCTACGTCCGCTTCATCACCGGCCTGCCCGCCCGTGACTGCACCAGCGGCTACCGCTGCTGGCGACGCGAGGCCCTGGCCAGGCTGCCGCTCGACGAATTCGTCTCGGACGGCTATGCGTTCCTGGTCGAGATGCTGTACCAGGCGATGGGCACGGGTTGCCGGATCGGCGAGGTGCCGATCATCTACGTCGAGCGCCGCGAAGGACAGTCGAAGATGTCGCGCGGGGTGATCGTCGAATCGATCTTCGTGCCCTGGCGACTGGTCCTGCGCCATCCCTCGTGGCGCGGCCGTCGCGGCAACCCGGCGACGCGCACGCCGCTCGGGGTCGGGCGCTAGTCGGCGCAGTTGGGCCGCGTCGACCGGTGTGTTAAGTTTTCCTCCTCCGGTATGCCCGACTCTCCCGCGAGAACGCCTGCCGGCCTGAGCATCTTTTTCCCGGCCTACAACGACAGCGGCACGATCGCCAGCATGGTGGTCTCGGCGCTGTTGGCGGCGCGTGCGCTGACTCCCGATCACGAGGTGATCGTCGTCAACGACGGCAGCCGGGACGGCACCCCGCAGATCCTCGACGAACTGGCGCGCATCTACCCCGAGGTGCGCATCGTCCATCACGCCAGCAATCGCGGCTACGGCGGCGCGCTCCGGAGCGGCTTTGCCACCGCCACCAAGGAGTACGTGTTCTACACCGACGGCGACGCCCAGTACGATCCGGCCGAGGTGGCCCTGCTGTGGCAACGACTGGGCCCCGACGTCGACCTCGTCAACGGCTACAAGATCGCCCGTTCCGACCCCTTCCATCGGATCGTCATCGGCCGGCTGTACCACCACACGGTGCGGCGCCTGTTCGGCCTCCACGTCCGCGACGTCGACTGCGATTTCCGCCTGATGCGCCGGTCGATTTTCGACACCATCACGCTGACCAAGGACAGCGGCGTGATCTGTCTGGAGCTGATGAAGAAAATTACCGACGGGGGCTTCCGGATTGCGGAAGTGCCGGTGCACCATTACCACCGCGCCTACGGCAGTTCGCAGTTCTTCAACGTCCGCCGGATCGCCCGCACCGGGCTCGACGTGCTCAAGCTCTGGCACCTGCTGGTGATCCGCAAGGCCCACCTGCCGGAGGCCAAGCGGCTGCAGGCGCGCGAATGAGCGACTACCGCGACTACTACCGCGGCCGGCCGGTGATGATCACCGGCGGGCTCGGCTTCATCGGCAGCAACCTGGCGCGGCACCTGGTGGCACTTGGAGCGGACGTGCTGCTGGTCGACTCGCTGATTCCCGACTACGGCGGCTCGCTCGAGAACATCCGGGGCATCGAGGACCAGCTGCGCGTCAACGTCGCCGACATCCGGCAGCAGACCTCGATGAACTACCTGGTGCAGGGACGCGAGCTGATCTTCAACCTCGCCGGCCAGGTCAGTCACATCGACAGCATGCGCGACCCGTACACCGATCTCGAAATCAACTGCCGCAGTCAGCTGACCGTGCTCGAGGCGTGCCGCCGGAACAACCCGGCGGTCAAGGTGGTGTTCGCGGGGACGCGGCAGATCTACGGCAAACCCGACTACCTGCCGGTCGACGAGCAGCACCTGGTGCGCCCGACCGACGTCAACGGCATCAACAAGGCGGCCGGCGAGTACTACCACCTGGTCTACAACAACGTCTTCGGGGTGCGCGCCTGCTCGCTGCGGCTCACCAACATCTACGGGCCGCGTCAGCTGATCAGGCACAATCGTCAGGGTTTCATCGGCTGGTTCGTGCGGCGGATCGTCGAGGACCAGGAGATCGAGA
>JACDAO010000663.1 GCA_013695405.1 Acidobacteriota bacterium
ACCGTGACAATCGCCAGGCCAACGCCCGAGGCGAGCACGCCGGCACGGATCGAGTCGGCACCGAGGGTCGGACCGACGGTGCGCTCCTCGAGATAGGTCAGGCTGGCCGGCAGCGCCCCCGAACGCAGCGTCAGCGACATGTCCCGCACTTCCTGCTGCGTGAACGAGCCCGAGATGCGGCCCTCGTCGTAGATGCGGCCTTCGATGGTCGCCACGCTCTGGATGCGGCCATCGAGGATGATTGCCAGCGGCTTGCCGATGTTCTGGCTGGTCAGGGCCGCGAACTTGTCCGCGCCTTGGGCGTTGAGCGAGAAACCTACCGCTGGCTGGTTGTTCTCGTCGAGCGAGGGGCGCGCGTTGCGCAGATCACGGCCGGTGATGCCGGCCATCCGCTTGACCAGATAGAACGCCGGCCCGGCCCCGCCTTCGCTCGCGCCTGGCACCACCTGGAGGTCGGCCGGTTCGGTGCCGCCGCGGGCGGCCAGCAGCGCTTCACGGGTCGGCGACGGGCCGTCCTCGACGATCTTGAGCTCGAGCAGCGCGGTCGAGCGGATGATCTCCTTGGCGCGGTTGACGTCGGTGACGCCGGGCATCTGCACCAAGATTTGATCCTCGGTGCCGTGCGGCGCGACGATCGGCTCGGCGACGCCCAGCTCGTTGACCCGCCGCTCGATGGTCTGCAGCGCCTGCGCCACGGTCTCCTGGCGCAGCCGCTTGACCTGCGCGGCCTTGAGCGTGAAGGCGTAGCTGCCGTTCGGGCCCGAGTTGCGGTCGAACAGCGCGCCGACCCACTCGTCGGCAACGCGGCGGACGTCGGCCTCGCGCCCGGCGGGCAGGCCGTCGACGCGGAAGCTGCGGACGTCCTGCGGCGTGACGCCGGCGGTGATGCCCTGCTTGGTCAGCTCCTCGCGCAGCCGTTCGGCGCTCGTCTCGGTCTCGAGCTTGAGCGCGTCGTCGGTCTGCACCCTGAGCACGAGGTGGACGCCGCCCTTGAGGTCGAGACCGAGCTTGACCTTTTCCCGAGGCGGATAGAAGGCCAGGACGGCCAGGGCGACCACCGCGACGATGGCGACGATCTTCCAGCGCAAGTTGTTCTGCATGAGGGTTACGCGGCGCCCGGGTCAGGCACCACGGGGTCCTGTCCCTGCAGGCCACCGATCGACGCGCGAGCCACGTCGATGCGCACCTGCGGCGCGATCTGAATCTGGATCTGCTGGTCGCTGAGGCGGGTGATCGTGCCGTAGATGCCGCCGGTGGTGATGACCCGGTCGTTGATCTTGAGGCCGCGCTGGAAGTCGGCCACTTTCTGCTGACGCCGCTTCATCGGCAACAGCACCATCACGTAGAAGATGCCGAGAATGACCACGAAGGGCAGCAGAGACAGCCACGGACTGGCGTTGGGATCGGCTGGGGCCGACATGGCCAGCAGGGCACGGACGAACTCGCTCGACGAGATCATGAGGCGTGGGGGGTCCGGGAGAAGTGGCGGTGGAATTTCAGCCTGAACTGCTCGAACATCCCGAATCCGATAGCCTGTCGGATTCGCTTGAGGGTGTCAAGGTAAAAGACGAGGTTGTGGACGCTGGTCAGCGTGCCGGCGGTCATCTCCTGGGCCTGGAACAGGTGCCGCAAATAGGCGCGCGAGTGGCCCTGGCAGGTCTCGCACGGACAGCCCTCCTCGATCGGACGATCGTCGCGCGCGAAGCGGGCGTTGCGCAGGTTGATCGGTCCATCGGGCGTGAAGGCCTGGCCGTTGCGGCCGTTGCGGGTCGGCAGCACGCAGTCGAACAGGTCGATGCCCCGGGCGACGCACTCGACCAGGTCGTCGGGCATGCCGGTGCCCATCAGGTAGCGCGGCCGATCCTCGGGCAGCAGCGGTGCGGTGAAGCCGACCACGTCGTACATCACCGCGACCGGCTCGCCCACGCTGAGCCCGCCGATCGCATATGACTCGAAGCCGATCGCCTGTAGCGCTTCCGCGCTGTGCGCCCGCAGGTGCCGATGGACCCCGCCCTGGACGATGCCGAACTGGGCCTGCCCGGGGGTGCTCACGATGACGCCGGCGACCGGCCCGGCCTGCAGTTCGAGGAACCGGTTGCGCGCCCGCTGCGCCCAGCGCAGCGTCAGATCGAGCGAGCGGGCGGTCGCTTCCTCGGTGGCCGGGGCGGCCAGGCACTCGTCCAGGACCATCGCGATGTCGGGCCCGAGTTGGGCCTGGATGTCGACGACCCGCTCGGGCGTGAAGGTGTGCAGCGAGCCGTCGAGGTGCGAGCGGAACCGCGCCCCCTCCTCGGAGATCCGGACCATCGGCCCGAGGCTGAAGATCTGGTAGCCGCCGCTGTCGGTGAGCATCGGCCCGCTCCAGCCGATGAAGCGGTGCAGGCCGCCGCGCTCGGCAATCAGCGCGTCACCGGGACGGAGGTACAGGTGATAGGTGTTGGCCAGCAGGATCTCGGCCCCGGTCGCGCGCAACGCGCGCTGCGTGACCCCGCGGACCGCGCCGCGGGTCCCGACCGGCATGAACGCGGGCGTCTCGATCGCGCCGTGCGGCGTGGTGATCCGTCCGGTCCGCGCCTGCCCGTCGCGGCCTGTCAGCGTGAACGCGAAGGCGCCGGGCATTCGGCTATACTACGGCATCCATTCGGCCGATCCCGGCCATCTTCCCGGACATTCCGACCTTGAAGAAACTGCGCGTGGGCGTCATCTATGGTGGCCGCTCGGGCGAGCACGAAGTCTCGGTGGCCTCGGCGGCGGCGGTGATGGCCAACCTGGATCGCGCCCGCTACGAGCCGGTGCCGATCCGGATCGAGCGGGACGGACGATGGGCGCTGGCCGACAAGCCGCCGACCGCCGCATCGGCCGCCGACGTGATCGAGCAGACCCGCGCCGACGTCAAGGCGCTGCGCGCCGGCCGCGAGGTCCACCTGCTGGCGCGCCCCAACGAGGAAACCCTTCTGACCATCGACCGGACGCCCGGCCGCGGCGACGACGAGTCGCGGGCGGTCGTCACCGGGGTCGGCATCGACGTGATCTTCCCGGTGCTGCACGGTCCGCACGGCGAAGACGGCACGGTCCAGGGCCTGCTGGAACTGGCCAACGTGCCGTATGTCGGCTGCGGCGTGCTGGCCTCGGCGCTCGGCATGGACAAGGCCGCGATGAAGCTGGCCTTTGCCGCCAGTCACCTGCCGATCTGCCCCTACGCGGTGGTCTATCGCCGCGAGGTGCTGACCGAGCCCGCCGCGATCGCCGACGATCTGGCCGGCCGGCTCGGCCTGCCGCTGTTCGTCAAGCCGGCCAATCTCGGGTCGAGCGTCGGCATCTCGAAGGCCAGGACCCATGACGAACTGGTCACCGCGCTGCGCCTGGCCGCCGACTATGACCGCAAGGTGGTGGTCGAGGCGGCGGTGCCCAACGCGCGCGAGCTCGAGGTCGCCGTGCTCGGCAACGACGATCCGATTGCCTCAGTGCCCGGCGAGATCGTGCCGTCGCGCGAGTTCTACGACTACGACGCCAAGTATCTCGACGGCGGCAGCCGCCTCTGCATCCCGGCCGATCTGCCGCCAGCGGTCGCGGCGCGGCTGCAGGCGATCGCGCTGGCCGCGTTTCGCGCCGTCGACGGCGCCGGCCTCAGCCGGGTCGACTTCCTGATCGACGGCGAGCGTGGCGAGATCGTGCTCAACGAGATCAACACCATGCCCGGCTTCACCACCATCAGCATGTACAGCAAGCTGTGGACCGCCTCGGGCATCGCCTATCCCGATCTGGTCGACCGCCTGATCGCGCTGGCGATCGAGCGCCACGCCGACAAGCAGCAGCTGCGCGTCTCGGCCTTCTAGCGCCGCTGCACAGGCCGCGCCTGCCGCGCCTGCCGCCGAGCGGCGCACCGCCTCCACTCGTCTTTCTGTTGCAGGATCGCTTACCTGTATGACGGGTCGGGACCAATCTGGTGCTGCACTGGCGCGCCGATTCGCCGGTCGGAACCAGCTCCAGGCAGGTAAGCAACTGCCTTTATTTGTCAAGTTGACAAGGCTTCACAGTTGCGCTAGCGGCTTCCAAGAGAGCGACCAGATTTTTTTGACATTGACGCTTGATTTGTGCTTGACAAGGTAATTTTCTCATCCATAATCTACATCTTGTGTGAGGCGAGGTAGCTCAATCCACCTGTAGTGATGTGCCAATACCGGCACACGGGGCGAGCGCCGCCATCCGAGGAGGAAGAATGGCGAAGAAGGCAGCCAAGAAGGCCGCGGCCAAGACGACCGCGAAGAAGGCCACCAAGAAGGCCGCGAAGAAGCGGTAAGGCGCTCGACGCCGCAACCGCACCCGGGTGCCGTCGCTACGGCGCCCGTCAGTTGGACTTGCGGCGGCTGCCAGCAGACCGGTAGCCGCCGGCCATCTCTCCGGCCGTAACGAACGGCTGTCCTCCTCCGACACTCACGGTGTGATGCGGCGAGACAGCGTTGCGAGCGCACAGCGGGTAGCTGCGAGCGGCCGGCCAGTAGACCGCCTGTGAAAGGGGGGATACCTCATGGCCAAGAAAGCAGCAGTGAAGAAGGCCGCCGCCAAGCCGGCAGCCACGAGCAGCAAGAAGACGTCAGCCAAGAAGCGCTAGGCGCTCGGCGGCGGTGTCGCCGGTTCACACCGCAGGGGCGCGACGGTCGCGCCCCTTTTTCATGTCCGTCCCACCGGACCGCGGCGCCCTATTGCGGCTGCACGCCGTCCCAGATCCGCACCCGCGTGATCGTGTCGCCCACCTGCAGCTGATCGACCACCTCCATCCCGCTGACGACCTCGCCGAAGACCGTGTACCGGCCTTCGAGGTGCGGCTGCGGCGCGTGGGTGATGAACCACTGGCTGCCGCCGGTGTCGGGCCCGGCCAAGGCCATGCCGACCGTGCCGCGCCGATACGGCCGGTCGTTGAGCTCGTCACGAATGCTGTAGCCGGGCCCGCCGCTGCCGTTGCCGCGGGGATCGCCGTCCTGGACCACGAACGCCGGCACCACCCGGTGAATCTGGAGGCCGTCGAAGTAGCCCTTGCGCGCCAGCGAGGTGAAGTTCTCCACCGTCAGCGGTGCGTCGAGCACCGCCAGTTCGATTTCCACCGTGCCGCGGGTCGTGTCCACGTGCGCGTGCGGCGAGTAGCTCGGCGCGGTGACCCGCGCCGCGTCGTAGGTCTCGACCGGCAGCGTCACCGGCGCCGGACGGATCCGGGTCAGCGCGTCGCTGGTGGGATCCTGCGCCACCAGCCAGCGCGCCGCCCGCAGCCGGATCGCCCAATCGCGGTCGGTCAACGTCTCGGTCATCGGCGCACGCGCCGCCGCCGGGTCGATCGCGGCCAACGCGTCGAGCGCCGCCCAGCGCGCGTCCGCCTGGTCGTCGGATCGCGACCGCTGCCAGGCCGCCAGCAACGGCTCGCGCAATGCCGCCAGTTCGAGCTCGCCGGCCACCGAGGCAGCCGAGGCCCGCACGCCGATGTCGTCGCTGGCCAGGTGCCGGATCAACTCCGGCTCGAGCCCGGGCAGCTTGAGCGCCGACCAGGTCCGCAACACCGCTGGCAGCACGCGCGCATCCGGATCGGCCCGGAGACGTTCGACCATCGGCGCCGCCGAGTCCGCGGGCAGGGAGGCCAGCGCGTCGGCCAGGGCCGTCCGCACCCGCCAGTCCGGATCGGGATCGAGGCCCGACAAGACGGTGGTGAACGTCAGCGCGTCGACGCGCGCCAGCGCCCGCAGAACCGCGGCCCGCACGTACGGCGACTTGTCGGTGAGCCGGTCGATCAGCGCATCCTCGGAATCACGCGCGCCAAGCTGCGCCAGCGCCGCGATGATCTCCAGCGCCAGCGGCTCGGGCACATTGGTGCCGTCCAGCAGCGTCAGCAGCGGCGGCAACGCCTGTGGGTCGCCGATCTGCCCGGCCGCCCGGACGGCCATCACCCGCACTTGCGGGAGCACCTGGCGAGCACGATCGAGCAGCGGCAGCAGCGTCGACACGGCGGTCCGCGCCTTGCGTTCGCCCAGACCGCGGACCGCATAGCCAGCGGTGTATCCCGACGCTGACGAGGCCAGCGCCAGCAACGCCGGCACCGCCCGGTCGTCGCCGACCCGCG
>JACDAO010000260.1 GCA_013695405.1 Acidobacteriota bacterium
CTCCGATCTGGCGATCGAGACCGCGCTCACGCTCCGGCTCGTCTTCCACTTGCCACTGCGCCACACGGAGGGCTTCGTCCGATCGATCCTGACGGTGATGCGCGCCGGTCTCGACGCCCCGGACCACGACGCTCTCGCGGAGAAGTCAGGGGCTGGATGTCGCGTTGCAGGCCGTCCCAGCCAGCGGACCGCTGCATCGTCGACAGCACGGGGTTGTCCATTGTTGATGAAGGCGAGTGGGCCGCGGCGAAACACGGCGGCCGCGGCACGCGAGGCTGGAAGAAGCTGCACCTGGGTGTCGACCGCTCCGGCGTGATCGTCACGCAGGCGCTGACCGAGGCGACCGTCGATGACGCGGCCGCGGGCATCGATCTGGTCGGCGTGGTGGCCGGCGACGCTGCCAGTGTCACGGGGGATGCGGCCTACGACACGGTGGCGTTTTATGAGGCCGCGAGGGCGCGAGACGCGCGTGTGGTGGTGCCGCCGACACGGACGGCGAAGGTGTCTCGACGAGGACCGCGCTCAAGTGCGCGCGATCGCGCGATCGCCGACGTGGAGACGCTCGGCCGGCGCCAATGGAAGAAGGCCTCGGGCTACCATTCGATGACCGAGCTTGGCAGGCCCCGAGTCGTCTGCCATCAGTGCGTGACCGGCCTTGAGTTCGGAGCGTTCCGGGTCCAGTTGCGAGCCATGCAACGCCGCGCGGAGACGTCGCTGCTCTACTTCCGCTCGTGCACCACCGTACCGCCGACCAGCGTCAGCACGCTGAATGTCGTCGGCAACGCGTCTGGCGGCGCCTTGAAGATGTCCTGGGACAGAATTGCCAGATCCGCCAGCATTCCAGGTGAAAGCGTTCCTTTTTGCGTCTCCATCATCTCCGCTCGCGCCGAGCCCAGGGTGTAGGCGCTGACCGCCTGCTCGCGCGTCATCGCCTGAGCGGGGTTGTTCGCGTTGATCGACGCGAACACCACGTTCAAATAAGGATTGATCGGCCCGTCCGATCCGAATGCCACTGGCACCTCCTCCGCGATCATGCTCTTCATCATCGTCAGCCGGGCGGTGCGTGGACCGAGCCGCGCAGCCATCACGGCCGGAAGCATGAAGTGCGATGGGTTCTGCACGATGGTGATGCCAAGCCTCTTCGCCCGTTCGAAGTGCGCGGGTTCGAGCATGTCGCCATGCTCGATGCGCGGCCGCAGCGGTTGCCACGCCTCACCGCCCGACGATTCGAGTGCGGTCAGCACATCGTCGATGGCCTGGTCTCCTCCGGCGTGGAAGATCGGCTGTTCGCGTCGGTCGAGGGCGCGCTTCAGGAAACTGGAGATATCTGCCAGCTCGAAGTTGCGGCGCCCTCGCGTCGCTGGTCTGTCGGAGTAGGGCTCGCGCAGCAGCATCAACCGTTCGACCGGCGTGCCGTCGACGATCCATTTGGCGCCCGACACGGTCACCCGCTTGGAGCCACGGACCGAAGCGCTCGCGGGCTGACGCCAGGACGTGATGCCAGTCATCGGAAAGTCGATGACTCGGACCCGGATTGGCAGGTCCGCGGCGATCGCGGTGCGCGCGAGCTGAGCGGCAGGCCGGTTGGTCGCCATCAGCTGCACTGACGTGATCCCCAGGCCAACCGCCGCCGAAGCGGTGTCGCGCAGCACCTGTGTCTGCGCCTGCTCGTTCGGCTTCATCGACAGCCGCTGGCGCAGGATGTACTCGGCATACTCATGCGCGACCCCGGCGACCACTCGCGTACCCGGCATCCGCACGAAGAACCGTCCGGGCGGATCGGGTTCGTCGTCGCGCATCTGCAAGTGCCGCAGCGCGACGGTATTGAAAAGCGTTCCGTGCCCAGTCCACGCCGTGAGCATGACCGGATGGTCGGGCGCAACCGCATCCAGCGTGGAACGGGTCGCCCCGGCATCGTCGAAAACCCGGCTCCCGATCTCACCGTAGATCCATCCCCCTGGTGGCGCTTTCAGCACGGCCGCCTTCACGCGCCGCAGGATCTCGTCCAGCGAGGGATCCTGCTCGACGACCGGGGGCCTTCCAGGTCGACGCCGGGCGGCATCGCACCAATGTGCGTGTGCGCGTCGTTGATGCCCGGTATGACGACGCGCCCGCGCGCGTCGATCACACGGGTTGAGG
>JACDAO010000702.1 GCA_013695405.1 Acidobacteriota bacterium
ACGCTGTTCCTCTCGACCCGCAAGAGCTACACCCGCAAGCTGCGCGAGGCAATGCTCTCGATCCAGATGGAGATGCAGCTGTCCAAGCCGCAGATCCTCGAGCTGTATCTCAACCGGATCTATCTCAGTGCCGGCGTCTACGGCGTGGAGTCGATGTCGCGGCGGGTGTTCGGCAAGCCAGCCGCGACGCTGACACTGGCTCAGAGTGCCTTCGTGGCTGGACTGGCTCGTGCCCCCGCGACGCTGTCGCCCTGGTCGAACTTCGACGGCGCCGTGGCCCGCAGTCACGTGGTGCTGACGCGGATGCGCGAGGCCGGCTTCATCACCCAGGCCGAGGCGCGTGCCGCCCGCCGGGTGCGGCTGCGGGTGCAACCCTACCGCGCCACCAGCAACGCGCCCGATGCGTACGCGCGCGATTATGTACGGCAGCAGTTTCGCGACAGCGTAGGCGGCGATCACCCGCCTGACTGGCGGGTCGACACCACCGTCGTGCCGCAACTGCAGGAGATGGCCGATCGGGTGGTGCGTGAAGGGCTGGGACGCTTCGGCAAGCCCGAGTTGCAGGCGGCGCTGGTGGCGATCGACCCGTTCACCGGCGACGTGCTGGCGCTGGTCGGCGGCCGAGACCCCGCCCGGTATCCGTTCAACCGAGCCACCCGGAGCAAGCGGCAACCAGGGTCGGCCTTCAAGCCGGTGCTGTTTGCCACGGCGCTGGCACGCAACTACTCGCCGGTCAGCGTCCTGGAAGGGCTCGACGCGATTGCCCCGCAAGGACGCGAGGAGTGGGCGCCACGCAATGTCGGCAACGCCTCGCCGGCGGCGCTGACGCTGCGGGCGGCGCTGATCGAGTCGAACAACCGCGCCGCGACCCTGCTGCAGCAGCGCGTCGGCACCCGCCGCGTGCTCGACCTGGCCGGCCAGGTGGGCCTGCGCGGGCTTCCAGACGTGCCGTCGTTGTCGCTCGGCACCGGGCTGGTGACGCCACTCGAGCTGACGGCGGCGTTCGCGGTGTTTCCCAACGGCGGCCAGGCGGTCCGGCCGCGGGGCATCGTGCGCATCCTGGATGCGGACCGCAGTACGGCCTTCAGCAATTCGGTGGAGCGGGTCCGCGTGCTGTCGCCGGAGGTGGCGTTCCAGATGGTGTCGATGCTGGGCGACGTCGTCGACCGCGGCACCGCCTCGACGGTGCGCAGGATGGGGGTGACGTTTCCGGCCGGCGGCAAGACCGGCACCACCGACGACTTCAAGGACGCCTGGTTCGTCGGCTTCTCGTCGGCGCTGGTGGTGGGAGTGTGGGTCGGGTTCGATCAACCACGGACGATTGGCGTCGACGCCTATGGGTCGAAGTACGCGCTGCCGATCTGGGCCGACTTCATGCGTCGGGCAGCACGAGTACGGCGGCCGAGCGCATTCGAGCGGCCGGCCGGCCTCGAGGACGTGACCCTATGCCGCCTCTCGTATCAGCGGGCCGTCGACGACTGCCCGGTGTATGCCGAGTACCTGAAAGCCGGAGACGTCGCGCCGACGCGGTTGTGTCCGCTCCATCGCGGCAGCCTGCGCCAGCGCCTGCGTCGCACGATGGACGGCTGGACGACAGCGGTCGGGCGGCGCCTCCGGGACCTGTTTCGCTGAGTCCTCCCGCGCCGTGCCCTGGACCGCGGCCGAGGCCTTTTCTACCTCGGCAGTTCTGGAATCGTCGCAGCCGAGCTCGGCGCAGGGCTACCATCCTGAGGCGGAGTGCCATACGGAAGCTTGATCTTACCGGTTCGGCTGGCACGCTTCTTTCTATGCACTGCTCCCAGAAGGCACGAGATGCCGCGCCAGTGTTTGCGCGGCTGACACGACACAAGGAGACGCAGCGAATGGCGACACACAAGGACACTCCAGGGGCGCGTCGTGGCGGCGCCGGCCAGACCGGCAGCGGCGCAGGATTGACGCAACAGACGAGCGGTCAGGACTTCGGCGCCACGCCGGTCGGCGAAGAGAGCGGTTTCGGCAGCGGCGTGGGCGCTGACACCGGCGCGACCTCGGGCTTTGACGACGACGGAGCAGGCGCCAGCCGGGACTCCGGCACCGGGCCGCGCACGGACGCTCAGCCGGAAGGCGTCGTGGCGCAGGTCAAGCAGCAGGCCTCGACCAAAGTCAACGAACAAAAGGAGCGCGCTGTCGCCGGACTCGGCAGTGTCGCCTCGGCGGTTCGTCAGGCCAGCGACCACCTGCGCACCGACAACCACGCGCTCGCGGCCTACGCCGACCGGGCCGTCGACCAGATCCAGACGCTGGCCGACCGATTGCGCGACAAGAACCCGGCCGCGATGGTGCATGATCTCGAAGGGTTCGCCCGTCGCCGGCCAGCCGCGTTCGTCGGCGGTGCGTTCCTGCTTGGACTCGGGCTGGCGCGGTTCCTCAAGAGCACTGGACAGGGCGGGCCGGTGGGTTACAACAGCGGGGGACGTTCCGGTGGCTCTCGTCCCGGCCCGTCGTCGTCTTCGCTGTCGCTCCCGGCGGATTTGTCGCGCTCCGACGACCTGGCGCGTGGTGACGACTTCTCTCGCGCCGACCTGACCCGCCAGGGTGGCCTCGCCGGCGCGGACATTCCGCGTCCTGGCGATGCAATGCGGCCGACCGGCGGCTTGTCGACCGACCCCGGCGTCACCAGTTGACGGCCGAAGGCAAGGAGCAGGACATGGACGCACCTCGCAGTGAGCGGACGATCGGAGAGCTGTTCTCCGATCTGTCCCAGAAGACCACGCTGCTGATTCGGCAGGAAGTGCAGCTCGCCAAGTCAGAGCTGTCCCAGAAGGCAGCCCACTTCGGCCGCGGAGCGGCGATCGCCGCGGTTGGTGGCGCCGTCGTCCACGCGGCGCTGTTATCGCTGGTCGCGACCGTGGTCCTGCTGCTGGTCCGTTTCGGGCTCGACGCCTGGGCGGCGGCTGGACTGACGACGGTGCTGCTCGCCGGCGGCGGCTACCTGATCGTGCGCAGCGGCCTGCAGGCCATCAAGGCCCAGCCGGTGGCCCCGGTCGAGACCATGGATTCACTCAAGGAGACGGCACAGTGGCTGAAGAACGAGACGAGGTGATCGGAGGCGCGCTGCCGGCCACGACGCCGGTCCGGACAGGGCTGTTGCCCGACGTGTCGGCGCCCGGCAGCATCGAGACCGGCCCGCGCGAGTCGACCGACCTGGCCACAACCGGGGCTGACCCGTCGGCCAGTGACGACCCCGAGCAAATCCGCGAGCAGATCGAACGCACGCGAGACGACATGAGCCAGACGCTGGACGAGTTGCAGCAGCGACTCAGTCCGCAGAACCTGGCGCAACAGGCCAGGGACACCGTGCGCGAAGCCACGGTGGGAAAGGTGCAGCAAATGGTCGAATCAGCAGGAACAACGGCGGCACACGTCGCGGAGCGCGCCCAGGACACAGCTGGCAGCGTCGTGGAGCGCGTGCGCGAGTACCCGATCCCGATGGCACTGGCCGGTGCGGGACTGGTGTGGTGGATGATGCGCGGTTCGGGTAGCCCGAGTTGGGCCGACACCCGCTCCAGCGAGCCGTCGTGGCGCAGCGGCAGCCGCCGGGGTTCGTACCCGGGCGCCGCCGCCTACGACCCGGCGTACGACGACGCCGGCTACGACCTCGAGGGCGACGACCGCTGGCAGGACGACCGCAACAGCGGGTCAGGGAACCTCCTCAGCACCTATCCGCTCCCTGCCACGCTCGCCGTGGCGGGTCTCGGCTACTGGTTGCTGAGCCGGAGCACATCAGGATCGATTCGCCGGTACGCGGTCGGCAACGATCGCGACGCCTTCACATACCAGGGCGGCGACGAGTACGGCGCTCCGGACGACGACCGCAACCTGTCAGCACGCGCCGGCGACGCGACCCGCGCCGTCACGGAGCGCGCGGGCGAGGCGACCCGCGCCGTCAAGGAGCGCGCGGGCGACGCAACCCGCGCCGCCAAGGACAAGGTCAGCGAACTGGGGGAAACTGTGAGTGACACCGTGCGCAGCGCGCAGCAGCAGGTACGCGATACCGCCAGCCAGCTCGGCCATGACGTCTCGCGGAGGCTGGCGTCGGTGCGGCAACAGTCGAGCTCGCAGTTCGACCGCTGGATCGACGACAATCCTCTGGCGGTCGGGATCGTGGCGGTGGCCGTCGGGGCGCTCGTTGGCCTGAGCGTTCCGCGCACGGATGCCGAAGATCAGGCGATGGGCTCTTCACGCGACGCGCTGGTCGATCGGGCCGGCGATGCCGCGCAGCAGGTGAAGGATCAAGTGCGCGACAAGGTGAAGGACGTGGCACGAGAGGTCACCACCGCGGTCTCGGCGACGCCAGCCACCGAGTAGATACTGGTAGATACTGCTTGTGACCGACACTCACGGACGGCCGGGCCGTCCCGACCCGCGCACGGCCACTCCTGCATTGGAGTGGCCGCCTCCGCCCGACGACCTCGATGCCTGTGAGGTGATTGAGGTTCGACGGTCGGCAGGGTCGTCGTCCGTGTCGCCATATCGGGCGCCGGCCCGGCCCCTGCCAGCCACTACTGTGCCGGTGCGCCCCCGGCGCAGCCCCGAGTATGCTTCGCGACCGGGCGACCTGGTCTGGCCGCCGACGACCGCCGATCTCGACGCGGTCGCGGTCTTCACGCTGGACGGCGGCGCCATCGACGGTCGAGGTCGTCATGCGGTCCCGGCACCTCAGCCAGTCGCGCGATCCTTCAGGCGGCCACTGATGGCAGCGGCCGGTTTGATTGCGACCGCGGTGGTGGCGTGGCCGGGATTGTGGTCCGAACCCCGTTCCACGCCGCCCTCGACGATGGCGGACATGTCACGCGCGCCGGTCGCCACGGCGCCAGCGCCAGCGCCAACGCCGTCGGCGGCGTCACGACCGCTGCTGCAGATGCCACTCCAGACCGCGCGCCCTCAGGCTCGAAGCCCCGGGACCCCGACCGTCGCCGCGGCAGCGGCCCGGCCACCGGTCGTTGCTACGGA
>JACDAO010000267.1 GCA_013695405.1 Acidobacteriota bacterium
GCGTCGCCGTCACGCCTGAACTCGCGCAGAAGTTCGGTGAGATCCTCCGAGTCGTTGTGCTGGGTGTGATGGACGTGCTGCGGTCGCGGCACCAGGTCAAGGACGAGTTCCGGATGCGCATGACATACTTCAGACCGGCCGACAACAATCCGCTGAAGTTTTCCGCCAACGTCGAGGATGCGCTGCACAACCTCCTCGTGAAGCGGAACCAGGCGTATCTAGGGCCGGTTGAAGCTTTCCAGGACGCGTTCGACGACCTCCGCAACCACCAGTTGGCGATGCTGGCCGGGATGCGCGTCGCGTTCGAGCACACGCTTGCCGAGTTCGATCCCGACCGCCTGCAAGAGCAGTTCGACCGGCAGCTGAAGTCGAACTCCATCCTTGCGATGGGCGCCAAGTTGCGGTATTGGGACCTCTTCCGCGAGCATCGACAGGAGATTGCCCGCGACCCGGAGGTGGCTTTTCGCACGTTGTTCGGGGAGGCCTTCACACGCGCTTACGAAGAACAGTTGAAGCGGCTGAAGGACGGGCACGGTCGAGGGTAGGCGGACCGCGAGGGTCGTCTGCATTGCGGGTGCAGGCAGATCGGCTGCCTGACGTCCCATCATCGTCTTCTGCGGGAGCGCCGGTTCACGGGAGCATGTCTTCCTACAACAAAGTCGTCTGGTCCGAAGGGCTGTTCCTGCGGCCGCAGCATTTCCAGCAGCAGGATCGACACATGGAGCGCTTCGTCGAGACCCGCTGTCAGGGACTGATCCCGTACGGCTGGGGCTTCACGGAACTGGAGCTCGAACGCGACTTCCTGGGGATAGGCAAGTTCGGCATCCGTCGCGCGTCGGGCGTGTTCCCGGACGGCACGCCATTCCGCATGCCCGACGACGACCCGGTGCCGCCAGCCATTGACGTCGACGTGCAGATTCGCGACCAGATCGTCTACCTGGCGGTGCCGCTGCGCCACACCGGCGAGGTCGACGTCGATCGCGCGATCGGAACCGAGCGGATGGTACGCCATCAGCTTCAGGAGTGGGAGGCGCGCGACGCGACCTCCGCCGCAGGCGAGCCGGCCGTGGTCGAGGTCGGCGCCCTCTGCACGCGCCTGCTGCTCGGATCGCAGGCGACCGACGCCTACGCCACGATACCTCTCGCGCACATTGCCGAGGCCCGTCCTGACAAGCGGGTCCTGCTCGACGAGAGCTTCATGCCGACCGTCCTCCACGCGCGTGCCGCAACCCATCTCGCGACGTTCGCCACCGAGTTGCTCGGGCTGCTGCACCAGCGCGGCGATGCGCTCGGTGGGCGCGTGGCGGCGACGGGCCGGGGCGCAGCCGCAGAATTCGCCGAGTTCCTGATGCTGCAGGCGATCAATCGCTACGAACCGCTCCTCGCCCACCATGCCGATGCCGGCCGTGTGCATCCCGCGCAGCTCTACGAGTTGTGCGTGTCGATCGCCGGGGAGATGGCGACGTTCACGAGCATCTCCAAGCGGCCGCCCGCGCTTCCCGGATATCGGCACGATCGGCTGCGCGAGTCGTTCGAACCGGTGATGGCCGCCCTGCGCACCTCGTTCGCGGCTGAAATGGCGCAGGTGGCCATTCCCATCCCAATCGAGACGAAGAAGTACGGCATCAGCGTCGCGCTCGTCTCGGACCGCACGTTGTACAGCAGCGCCGTCTTCGTGCTCGCCGCGCGCGCCGAGTTGCCGTCCGAGGAACTGCGTCGCAGTTTCCCGGCGCAGCTGAAAATGGGACCGGTCGAACGGATTGCCGACCTTGTGCGCCTGGGGCTGCCGGGGGTGCCCGTGCTCCCGCTGCCGGTTGCGCCGCGGCAGATTCCCTTCCATGCCGGGTTTGCGTATTTCGAGCTCGATCAGACCAACGAACTGTGGGAACAGCTCAAGACGTCGGGTGGAGTGGCCATGCACGTTGCCGGCAGTTTCCCGGGCCTTGCGATGGAGTTCTGGGCGATTCGTACCTGATCCGGGAGCCAACCATGGTCGACGGCGACGATCCGTTCAAGACAATCGATGCCACCGTGATTCGCCCGCGGCCCGGCGCGGGCAAACGCGGCGTGAGCGACCCGCTCGGGGCGCGGCCCTTCGCCATGCCGCTGCCTGTGGCGTCTTCCGTCCCGGAGGTGGAGCGCGAGGGGTTGGCCATCGGGCTGAACCCGCTGGTGCAGGCCGCCAGCCCGCTCCTGCGGCTGGCCGGCCATGCGCGGGGCGTGCTGTCGTCGGTCGACATCCCCGACCTCCGCCGGCAGGCGCTCGAAGACTTCCGCGTGTTCGAAGAACGCGCCCGCGCGGCGGGCGTCGCGCACGAGGTCGTGCTCGCCGCCCGCTATGTGCTGTGCGCCACAGTCGACGAGGCCGTCATGTCGGGGCCGGGCGGCTCGCAGAGCGAGTGGTCGCAGCACCCGCTCCTGGTCGCGCTGCACCGGGAAGCCTGGGGCGGCGAGAAGTTTTTCGAGATTCTCGAGCGAATCTCGCGGGACCCCGCGCGCCACCTCG
>JACDAO010000714.1 GCA_013695405.1 Acidobacteriota bacterium
CGAACGGCGCCGGCAAGAGCACGACCCTCAAGCTGCTGATGGGCCTGGTGTCGCCGACCTCAGGCCACGCCCGCCTGTTCGGACAGTCGGTCCAAGAGGTGGCCGTTCGCCGCCGGGTCGGCTTCCTGCCCGAGAATCCGGTTTTCTACGACTACCTGTCCGGCGAGGAACTGCTGGCGTACTACGGACAGTTGTGTGGCATGGAGCACCGCGAGGCCCGGCGCCGCGCCGGCACGCTGCTCGATCGAGTCGGGCTCGGGGCCGAGCGACGGCTCGCGATCCGACGCTACTCCAAGGGCATGGTCCAACGTCTCGGGGTGGCGCAGGCGCTGGTCCACGATCCGGAGCTGGTGATCCTCGACGAACCGATGTCCGGGCTCGACCCCATCGGCCGCCGCGACGTGCGCTCGCTGATCCTGTCGCTGCGGGACGAGGGCAAGACCATCCTGTTCAGCAGCCACATCCTCTCCGACGCCGAGACGCTGTGCAGCCGGGTGGCGATCCTCGCCGCCGGTCGCCTGCAGGCGCTCGGCAGCATGACGGACCTGGTGGAGTTCTCGGTCCGCACCTGGGATCTGCTGCTCGACCAGGTTGACGACGCGCTGGTGGAGCAGCTGCGTGCGGACCATGCGCAGGTGACCACCGTCGCCCAGGGCCGCACGCAGGTCCAGTTCGACGGCGCGCGCGCGCCCGAGCCAATCCTGCAGGCGGTCAGCGCCGCCGGCGCACGGGTGATCGCGCTGCAGCCGGTCCGCGAAACGCTCGAGGACGTCTTCCTCAAGCATGTCGAGGGCAAGCAACGCCAGCCGCCACGCGGCGGGGATGGGGCGGCATGACCCTGCGGCTGGTGCGCGCGGTGGCCCTGAACACCTTCCGCGAAGCGGTCAGGGATCGCGTCTTCTACAACCTGTTGCTATTTGCCGTGCTGCTGCTTGGCGCGTCACTGGTGATCGGGCAGCTCGGCGCCGGGCAGGACGTCAAGATCATCAAGGACCTTGGCCTGGCGGCCTCGCTGCTGTTCGGCGTGGGAATTGCCATCTTCATCGGCATCCAGCTGGTTGCGCGCGAAGTCGAACGGCGCAGCGTCTACCCGACCCTGGCCAAGCCAGTCGGGCGCGGCGTGTTCCTGGTCGGCAAGTACGTTGGCCTGCTGCTGACGCTCGCTGTCAACATGGCGGTGATGACGATCGCCTTGTTCCTGGTGCTGGCCGTCTACTGGCAGCTGACGCCGGCCAACGTGCAGGCGGTCTGGACGGCGCCGGCGGTCGACCCGCGGTTACTGATCGCGTTGCTGCTGATCTATGTCGAGCTCGCGGTGGTGACGGCGATCGCCCTGCTGTTCAGCACCTATTCGTCGGCGCTGCTGTCGGCCACGTTCACGACGGCGGTCTGGGTGGCGGGGCAGTTCGTCCAGGATCTGCGCACCTTGGAGACGATCGGGGTGTCTGGGCCAACCGCGTGGATCGCCTCGGCGGTGTCGTGGGTACTGCCGAATCTCGCGCTGTTCGACGTCAAGGCCGAGGTCGTGCACGGCGTGCCGGTGTCGGCGCTGCAGGTCGCTGCGGCCATCTTCTACGGCATCGCGTACAGCGGCGCCCTGCTGCTCCTGGCGGTGGCGATTTTCCGTCGACGGGACTTCAAGTGACCGCTGGCTGGGTGCTCGGCGCGGCGGCGCTGCTGGCCGCGTCGGTCACCGTGCAGGCCAACTGGCTGCACCGCGCGCCGCCGCGCGATCTGCCCGCCGTGCTCTACCTGCGCTCGCCGGCAGCGGCCCGGCGGGTGGCCCTGTCCTTCGATGCGATGGCCGCCGATCTGTACTGGATGCGGGCGCTGCAGCACTTCGGCGAGACCCGGTTGCGCGCGTCGGGGCAGAAGACGTTCGAGGACCTGTACCCGTTCCTCGATCTCACCACCTCGCTCGACCCGCGTTTCAACGTCGCTTACCGCTTTGGTGCCATCTTCCTGTCCGAAGCGCCGCCAGGGGGCCCGGGTCGCCCCGACCTGGCCATTGCCCTGCTCGAGAAGGGGCTCGTGCACAACCCCACCCGGTGGGAGTACCACCAGGACATCGGCTTCGTGCACTACTGGTGGACTGGCGACTACGCGAAGGCGGCGGCCGCGTTCTCGCGCGGGGCGGCCACGCCCGGCGCGCCGTGGTGGCTCAAGTCGCTGGCGGCCGTGACCCTGGCGCAAGGCGGCGATCGCCGTACCTCGCGCCTGCTCTGGCAGGCGCTGTCGCAGTCGGCCGACAGCGACTGGCTGCGGCGCGACGCCGATCGCCGGCTGCGGCAACTCGACGCGCTCGACCAGATTGATCAGCTCTCCGCCGTCGTCGACCGCGCCCGGGGGGCGGGCGTTGGCGCGCCGTGGTCGTGGGCGCTGCTGTTCGAGCGCGGCCTGTTGCTCCGCCTGCCGGTCGACCCGACAGGCACGCCGTTCGCCATCGATCTCACGTCCGGTCGCGTCGGCGTCAGCCGGCAGTCGCCGTTGTGGCCGATGCCGACCGAGCCGGTCGCCGGCCCGGCCCGAGGGGTGCCGGCGCGATGACCCCCGACGTCGTCGGTCTGGTCGTCCTCGGCGTGCTCGGGCTGCTGATCGGCAGCTTCCTGAACGTCTGCATCTACCGACTGCCTCGCGATCTCTCGGTCGTCTCGCCCGGCTCGCGCTGTCCGGCGTGCGAGCGGCCGTTGCGCTGGTACCACAACATCCCGGTGGTCAGCTGGCTCGCGCTCGGCCGCCGCTGCGGGTATTGCCGCGCGCCGATTCACTGGCGCTATCCGGTCGTCGAAGCCCTCAATGCGGCACTCTACGTGCTGCACGGCGTGACCTTCGACTGGGATGCGCTGCTGCTGGTGCGACTGGCCTTCGCCTCGGCCCTGGTCGTGCTGTTCTTCACCGATCTCGACTGCCGCATCCTGCCCAACGAGATCACCGTCGGCGGCACGGTCGCCGGCCTGGTGGTGGCGACGATGGTGCCGCCAGGGATCGGGTCGTCAGTGCTCGGCGTGCTGCTGGGCGGCGGCGTCCTGTGGGGCACCGGCGCCCTCTACGAGCGGGTGCGCGGGGTCGAAGGGATGGGCATGGGCGACGTCAAGATGCTGGCCATGGTCGGCGCGGTCCTCGGATGGCCGCTGATGCTGCTCACGCTGGTGCTGTCGTCGATCGTCGGCGGGCTGTTTGGCGTGGTGCTGTTGCTGTTGCATGCCGACGCGCGCAGCACGGCCTTGCCGTTCGGTTCGTTTCTCGCGCCGGCCGCGCTGGCCGCATCCGTGGTGGGACAGCCGGTCCTGGACTGGTATCTTGGGTTCTACCGCTGATGCCGCTGATTACCTACTTCTGGCTGGTCGGACCGCTCCTGCTGCTCGTCTTCGTCGTTGCGTACTCGATGCGGGGGGGCGCGGCGCGCCGCGACACATTCGACACGGCGCGGTTCTGGGGCCAGACCAGCGAAGCGGGCCTGGCCGCCGCGATGACCGACGCCTTGACCCGCCTGCGCGGTCAGGAGCTCGCGCACCAGGCTCGACAC
Organism: Acidobacteriota bacterium; assembly: GCA_013695405.1. GTDB lineage: Bacteria > Acidobacteriota > Vicinamibacteria > Vicinamibacterales > Vicinamibacteraceae > Luteitalea. The sequence goes on from JACDAO010000714.1 coordinate 3,527, forward strand.
GAAGCGCTCGACGGCTTCATGCGGCAGGTGCTCGAGGCATTCCCGAGCGGCGTGCTGGTGCTCGGCTGCGAAGGGAACCTGCGGCTCGCCAACCAGGAGGCGCTGCGCTGGCTCGGCGTGCAGGCACTGGCCGAAGGGCAGGTGCTGTGGACCCTGGACGGGACCGAGTCGC
>JACDAO010000720.1 GCA_013695405.1 Acidobacteriota bacterium
GGGCCCGACGGCACGCCGCTGCTCGACGTGGTCGCCGACCTGCCGGCCGGGAACGCTTCTTCGCCGGTGGCGATTCGACCGTGCGCGGCTTCGCCCAGGACCGGCTCGGCGAGATGGCGACACTCGATCGCAACGGACTGCCGACCGGCGGGAATGCGCTGCTGGTGTTCAACGGCGAGGTGCGGGTGGCGGTGTGGCGGGGCCTGGCCGCGGCGGCCTTCATGGACGCCGGCAACGTCTTCCTGCGCGTGTCCAACCTGGACGTCGGCGCGGTCCGCGGCGCAGCCGGGTTCGGCGTCCGATACGCGTCGCCGATTGGCCCGATTCGAGTCGACCTCGGCTTCAAGCTCGATCGCCAGCGCTTCGCCAACGGCACCCGGGAAGGGCGGACGGCGCTGCACATCACCGTCGGCCAGGCGTTCTGAGCGCACCGGGCTTCGCGCGAGGCTAACGCAGCCAGTTGTACTTGACGATGCACCACAGCGCGCGGACACCGTCGCGCCAGCCGATTTTCTTGCCTTCCTCGTAGGTCCGGCCGTCGTACGAGATGCCAACCTCGTAGATGCGTACCCGCAGCTTGGAGATCTTCGCGGTGATCTCCGGCTCGAAGCCGAAGCGGTTCTCCTCGACGGTGATGCGCTGCAGCACCTCGCGGCGGAACACCTTGTAACAGGTCTCCATGTCGGTGAGGTTGAGGTTGGTGAAGGCATTCGAGCAGAGCGTCAGGAACTTGTTGCCGAGCGAGTGCCAGAAGTACAGCACGCGGTGCGAGTCGCCACCGGCAAAGCGAGACCCGAACACGACGTCGGCGCGTCCGTCCTCGATCGGCTTGAGCAGCTTGGGATACTCCTGCGGGTCGTACTCGAGATCGGCGTCCTGGATGATCACCACGTCGCCGGCGGCGGCGGCGAAACCCGAGCGCAGGGCCGCGCCCTTGCCCTGGTTCCGATCGTGGTACAACACGCGCACGTTGCCGGGGAACGTGGTGCGCTGCAGCAGCTCGCGCGTGCCGTCGCTCGAGCAGTCATCGACGAGGACGATCTCCTTGTCCAGAGCCACCGCCTGGACGCGGTCGACCAGGCTGAGCAGCGTGTGCACCTCGTTGTACACCGGAATGACGACGGTCAGTTTCATGCAGGCGATCGGCCCGTTCGGCGCCGCGACAGTATATCTGGCCATTGTCGGCCTCCTGGCCGGGGCGGCGCGACCGGTGCGTGCGCAGTCGATCCTGATCGACCGTCTGGTGGCGGTGATCGGTGAGCAGGCGCTGACCTGGCGCGACGTCGCGTCGGCGCGCCTGCTCGGGTCGATCCCGTCGACCGGCACCGAGGCCGACGCGATCGACCATCTGGTCACCCGCGAGTTGATGCACCTGGAAGTCGAGCGCCTCGCCGTGGCGGCGCCGATTGCCGCCGCGGTCGACGATCGGCTGCGGCGGGCCAGGCTGCGCGCCGGCAGTGACGCCGCCTGGCTGCAGGGGCTCCGCAGCGCGGGTCTGACCGCGGAGAGCGCCAGGGCCTGGGTCGGTGACGACCTGCGGATGGACGTCTACGTCGATCAGCGCTTCACCGCGGCCGCGCAGCCGACCGACTTCGAGGTGACGCAGGAGGCGCGACGGGTTGCTCCGCCAGCGGCACGCGATTGGGCTGCGCCACCGGCTGCCGCCGCCGACGTGTCGATGGAGCAGTTGCAGGACGCCCGCCGCCGGCTGGTCGACCAACGCCGTGCTGCCCTGGTCGCCGACTGGATCGCCGGCATCCGCGCCCGCACACCGGTGCAGCTGACCGGGGCCCGCCCGTGATCGCGGCGTTCACCGGTCTGCTGCTGCTGATCGTGGCGGCCGCGTACCTGGCCGGCCCCGCGTGGCTGGCGCTCTCCTCGGCCCTGGTGCCGGTGTGGCTGCGGGCCGTGCTGGTCCTGCTCACGGTGCTGGCATGCGTGCGTCCGGCCTGGTCGCCGGCGGTGCTGCTGGGCACTGTGCCGTTGCTGCCGGTGTGGCCGACGATCGTGCCCGCGCTGCCGCCGGCGCTGGTGCATCTGGTGGTGCTCAGCCAGGCCATTCCCTGGCTGATCCGCCGCGCCGTCGGTCGGGTCCACCTCACGCGCTGCAGCATGACTCCGGGGTGGGCGCTGTTCGTGGCGGTGGCCGCGGTGTCGGTCTGCGTCGGGTTGACTCCGGCTCGCTGGCGTGGCGCGGAGGCCGCGCACGTCTGGCGCAACATCACCGCGCAGGTGCCGGGCTACATCTTCGTGTCGCACGCCACCAGCGACGGCCGGGCGCTGCCGATGTTGCTCGGGCTGGTCGACGGCCTGCTCTGCTGCGTCATCGTCAGCGGCTCGCTCACGCGCGCGACCCGCCCCGGCACGCTGCGTGCCGCGGCCGTGGCGGCGGTGGCCAGTGCCCTGTTCGGGATGGTGCAAGCCTCGAACGGGCTCGGCCTGCAGCACGCCTGGCAAATCTTCGACGCCGGCATCGTCCGCATCAACGCCACCTACGTCGACCCCAATGCGCTGGCGGCGTTCTACGCGTTGATTGGACCGGTGCTGATCGGTCTGGCACTCGCGGCGGCCCGATGGCGGCGTGCCGCGTGGGGCGCGGCCGCACTGATCGTGATGGTCGCGATGGTGATGACCGCCGGCCGCGCCGGCCTCGCCTCGCTTGCGCTCGGCTGCGCGGTGCTGGCCTGGCTCGGCCTGCGGCGCGAACTCGATGCAGTCGATCCGTCACGGCTGGTGCGGCGGTATGCGCGACCGGTCGTGCGCGGCGGGGCAGTGGCGGCGGTGGTCGTCCTGGTAGCGGTGGTCACGGTCGGCACGACGTTGAACATGCGTCACGAACAGCAGACCTCGTACCTGCACACCTGGCTCTACACCTTGAACCTGCGACAGTCGCCCGACGCGATTGCCAAAGGCCGCCTGGCGGTGTGGCGGATCGTGATGACGATGGTGCGCGAGGCGCCCTTGACCGGCATCGGCCTTGGCAACTCGGTCAACGAGTTCGAACGCTACCGCGGGCAGCTCGGCATCGCCTCGTTGCCGTCCGATGCGCGGCTCTCGGCACACAACACGTACCTGCTGGTCACCAGCGAGCTTGGCGTGATCGGCCTGACGGCATGGCTGCTGATGATGTTCGCGGTGCTGCATGGCATCCGCGCGCCCGGCAACCTGCCGTTCCGCGATCCCGCGGGCTGGCCGGTGCTGGGGCTGGCGGCCGGCCTGGCCGGCTACGCCTTCACGATGCTGACCGGCGATCGCATTCTGCTGCGCGAGGACATCGTCGTTGGTACCACGTGCGCGGCGATTGCCTCACTCGGCGCCGGGCCGCTGCCGCGCCCGTGGCGCGTGTTGTCGTGGCTCACCCTGGCCGTGGTGCTGGCCAGCTGGCCGGTCCGCGCGACCTCCCGGCCGCTGGTGCCGGTGTCGCTGCCCGAACGCGAGGGGTTGCATGACGACCAGATCGGCGTGCGTGGCGACACCTACCGCTGGAGCACCGGCTACGCGGTCATCTACCTGGCGGCCGATGTCGTCGACGTCCAGTTGCCGGTGCGCAATCTGTCGCCGGGGCGGCAGCAGATCGACATCTTCGTCGACGGCCGGCACGCGGACCGCCGTCAACTCGAGCCCGGCCCGTGGGTGACGCTCTCGTACCGTCTGCCGCCGGCGCCTCGCTCGGGTTGGCATCGTCTCGCGTTGCAGGTCACGCCGACATGGCAGGCGCCCGGCGACCCTCGCGTGCTCGGCGTCGTAGTAGGGGAGTGGACGGAGGAGAGATAGCCTGCGCCCTGCGCCCTGCGCCTACATTGGCGGGATCAAGCCGGCACGGGAGGCGTACTGGTAGAGCCCGATCTCGATCAGGTTGAACAGCGAGTGCGACACCGCCGGGCCGACCATGCTGCGGCGGCGCAGATAGAAGACGCCCCACAACAGCCCGAGCGTGCCGGTAATCAGCGCAGCGTCCCGGCCTTGCGCGAGGTGGCCGAGCCCGAACACCACGCTGAACAACACCACCCCGACACGCGCGCCGCCGAGGTCCTGATCGAAGCGGTGCAGGATGAACGCGCGCTGCACTTCTTCGCGGACCCCGCCGGCCAGCACGACGACCACCGCGAAGACCGCGATTCGCCACGGTGAGGTCAGCATCGCCTGCAGCGGGTTCTGCGGGACGTTGTGCAGCCACGGTGCCAGGGCCTGCACCAGCGCGCCGAGGGCGACGACCACCGCAAACACCAGCGGCACGTAGAGCACGCCGCGCCGCACTTCGGGCCAGACCGAGCCACGCCCCAGCAGCACGTCGGCGGCCCGCTCGCCGCGCAAGCGCAGGAACAGGATCACCAGCAGCAGGATGGCGGCGGTGTCCAGCACCGACAGCGCCACCACGAAGCCGAACGGCAGCCCGGTATCGCCGCCGACGCGAAAGCCGACTGCGAGCAGCAGGCCGCCGATCAGCAACTGGGTGGGAAATCCGGAACAGGCCAGCACTTCGAGCACCGACAGGGCCCTGGCCGCCGGCGTCCGGACCGGAAGGGCCGGATGGTATGGCTGGACTGGCTCATCGAGACTGCCCGGAGTGATCACTGGGTAAATGTTACGCTGTGACGACGCGCTGCGTCTCATCCGGTCCTTCCACACTGAAAGGTTGTCTCGTGTCGAGTGCCACCGAGTCCCACCGTCAATCCCTTCCGTCGCAGGACCCGCCCTCCGGCGAGCGTGTGCTCGTGGTGGAAGACGATCGCGCCGCGCGGGTGGGACTTACGGAGCTGATCCGCGCGTGGGGCTACACGGCCGAGGACGCGTCCGACGGCGAAGAGGCCCTGCAGAAAGTCACCACGTTCCGTCCCGGCATCGTCCTGACCGACCTGGTCATGCCGCGCATGGACGGCCTCGGGCTGTTGCGGTCGCTGCAAGATCAGCTCAGTGACCTGTGCGTGGTCATCCTGACGGCACAGGGCACGGTCGAGACCGCGGTCGAGGCGATCAAGGACGGCGCCTACGACTACCTGACCAAGCCGGTCGACCCGCATCGCCTGCAGATCCTGCTTGCCAAGGCGGTCGAGCGTCAGGCGACCCGGCGCGAGGTGCGGGTGCTGCGGCGGCAGTTGCGTGACCAGGGCAGCTTCGGGCGCATCATCGGCAACACGCCGGCAATCCGCCGGCTCTACCGGACCATCGAACAGGCCGCGCCGACCGGTGCCTCGGTGCTGATCTGGGGCGAGTCGGGCACCGGCAAGGAACTGGTGGCGCAGACCATCCACCAGCTCAGCGACCGGTCCCAGCAGCCGTACATCGCGATCAACTGCGCGGCCATTCCGGAGACGCTGCTGGAGAGCGAGATCTTCGGCCACGAGAAGGGCGCCTTCACCGGCGCGGTGGAGCGGCGGCTGGGCTGCTTCGAGCTGGCCCACCGCGGCACGCTGTTCCTCGACGAAATCGCCGAGATGGTGCCGGTCACCCAGGTCAAGCTGCTGCGCGTGCTGCAGGAGCGAACCTTCCGGCGGCTCGGCGGGCGCACCGAGCAGAGCGTCGACGTGCGGATCATCGCCGCCACCAACGTCAACCCGCTCGACGCGGTGCAGAAGGGCAAGCTGCGCGAGGACCTCTACTACCGCCTCAACGTGTTCTCGATCGAACTGCCGCCGCTGCGGCAGCGCCACGAGGACATTCCGTTGCTGGTCCAGGCTTTCATCAGCGAGTTCGGGCAGCGCAACGGCAGGGACGTCAAGGCGGTGTCGCAGGACGCCATGCGGCTGCTCGAGCAGTACCACTGGCCCGGCAACATCCGCGAACTGCGCAACGTCATCGAGCGCGCCACCATCCTGACCCCGGGCGAGTTCATCGAGCCGGCCCAGCTGCCGCCAGAGCTGTCGGTACCACCTGAGAGCGCCAGCGCCCATCACCAGATCACCCTCACGCCCGGCACCACCGTGGACGAGGCCGAGATGCAGCTGATCGAGATCACCCTGGCGCACACCGGGCACAACAAGACGCGCGCCGCCGAGATGCTCGGGATCAGCCTGAAGACACTGCACAACAAGCTGAATCGCATGAAGGGACGCGATCAGGCGGGCGAATGAGCGCGGTGCCCTCATGCGCCTGAGTTTCCAGACGCGCCAGGTCATCGGCGTCACCTTCATCGTGGCGTTGTCGGTGATGGCGATGAGCGTCGTGCACCTGACCGCGCAGGCCAGGACGTTGCTCGCCGAAAGCGAACTGCGCGGCCGGATGCTGGCCAACTCCACCTTCCAGCGGGCCTTCAGCCTGGTCCGGAGCCGCGAAACGGCAGCCGCCGACCTGCAGGTGGACGACGGCCTGCGGGCGATTCTGCTCTCGGCGATTGGCTACGCCGAGAACGTCACCTACGCGACCATCACCGACGTCCACGGCGTCGCGCTGGTGCACAGCTCGCCGACGCTGGAGGGCACGGTCGTGCCGCCGCAGCAGCCGCTCGATCAGCTGATGACGGCCGGCGCGCTGACCCAGCTCCGCAGCGTCTGGCAGCAACGCACCTACGAAGTGGCGCAGCCACTGTTGCTCGGCGACGAGCGTTTCGGGTCGATCCGGATCGGCGTCTCGACGGTGCTGATCTGGGGCGAGTTGCGCAAGGCACTGACCTCGGTGATCAGCGTCGCGGCGCTGTCGCTGGTGCTGGCGACCGGCCTCTCGTGGCTGCTGGCGCAACGGTTCCTCCGGCCGATCCACGTCCTGCAGAGCGGCATCGCGCGACTGGAGCAGGGCGAGGAAGACGTCCGGCTGGATCTGCCAGGCGACGAATTCAAGGATCTGGGAACCTCGTTCAACGCGCTCAGCGAGTCGGTCTCGACCGCCAGGACGCGGCTGGTCGAGCAAGCCAGGCGCGCCGAGTCGGTCGTCGAAAGGCTCGAGGACGCGGTGGCGATCGTCGGCCCCGATGGCGACGTGGTGTTTGCCAACGCGGCGATGAAGGCGATGCTGCCCAGGCTCGAGGCCGGCGTGGCGCTGACAGAGGCGGCACCGGCGGAGCATCCCTGCCGATTGCTGATCGAGCAGGCGCTGGCGGTGCGCGCGTCGCGCGGCCCGGTGATGGCCGACCTGCCGACCGGCGCCGGTGA
>JACDAO010000723.1 GCA_013695405.1 Acidobacteriota bacterium
GTCTTGGCCACCAGCTCCCGGATCGACCGGATGTTGGCGTTCTTCAGGCAGTTGTACGAGCGGACCGACAGCTCCAGCTCCTCGATGCTCTTGTCGAGGTGCTCGTCGCTTTCTTCGGTCAGCGTCGCCGGCGTCGAGTCGCCCGCCTCACCCACCACCACGTCGTCGTCGTCGTCGCCGCCGAAGATGAACAGGTGATCGCGGAGCAGGTGCGCCGCCAGTTCGATGGCGTCGGTCGGCGCCAGGGCGCCGCTGGTGGTGACCTCGAGGGTCAACTTGTCGTAGTCGGTGTTCTGACCGACGCGGGCCGCTTCCACCAGGTAGTTGACCTTGCGAATCGGCGAGTGGACCGAGTCGACCGGGATCCAGCCGATGCCGAGATCCTCGTCGAAGTTGCGATCGGCCGAGACGTAGCCCCGGCCGTTCTTCAGGCGCAGCTCCATGTGGAGCCGCCCGCCCTCGGAGACCGTCGCGATGTGGGCGTCCGGATCGAGCACCTCGACCGACTGGTCGACCTCGATGTGGCGCGCCAGCACCGGGCCCGGCTTCTCGATACGCAGGTACAGCATCTTGAGCTCGTCGCCGTGCAGCTTGAACGGCACCTGCTTGAGGTTGAGGATGATGTCGGTGGCATCTTCGACGACGCCCTCGACCGGCGAGAACTCGTGGTTGACGCCCTCGATCTTCACCGCGGTGATGGCCGCTCCCTCGATCGACGACAGGAGCACCCGGCGCATCGCGTTGCCGATGGTGGTCCCCCACCCACGCTCGAACGGCTGCGCGCTGAACCGTCCGAACCGGCCGGTCAGGCTCTCGCGTTCGACGTCGAGTCGCTTCGGGCGCTGGAATCCCTTCCACAGCATCGATGTAGTCCTTTCAACAAGGGTAGCCGCCGGACTCGTCCGACGGATCACGATCAGCAAACATGGAGCGCGGGTCTGACGCGCCGTGCAGGCCGGCTCGGCGAGCCAGCCCTGCCGACGCCGACCGATCTCGCGCGTTACTTCGAATAGAGCTCGACGATCAGCTGCTCCTGCACCGGCAGGTTGATCTGCTCGCGGGTCGGCAGCGACACCACGCGACCCGACGAGGCGCCGGTGTCGAGGGCCAGCCAGTCAGGCACGCCGCGGCCCTTCACTTCCTCGATGGCGTGCAGGATCGCCGGGTTTCTCTCGCTCGACTGCCGCAGCGTGACCACGTCTCCCTGGCGCAGCTGGTAGGACGGGATGTCCACCTTCTTGCCGTTGATCAGGAAGTGGCCGTGGCGCACCAGCTGCCGCGCCTGCGGACGCGAGGTCGCGAAGCCGAGGCGGTAGATGGCGTTGTCGAGACGCCGCTCGAGCAGCTGCAGCAGGGTCTCGCCGGTGATCCCGCGCTGGCGGTCGGCGGTCTCGAAGTAGCGGCGAAACTGGTTCTCGAGCACGCCGTAGACGCGCTTGACCTTCTGCTTCTCGCGCAGCTGCAGGCCGTAGCCAATCAGCTTCGGCTTGCGGGCCTTGCCGTGCTGGCCGGGCGGGAGATTGCGCTTCTCGATGCCGCACTTCTCGGTGTAGCAGCGCTCGCCCTTCAGAAAGAGCTTCATGCCTTCACGCCGGCACAGGCGACAAACGGGTCCGATGTATCGAGCCATGTGTACTGTGTGTCCTTCTCTGCGTCTCGCGGACGAATCCCGCGAATCGGCACGCTCGACCGAGCGTACCCTCCCTTTTTCGCGATCCCGGAACCCGCGACGCTAGACGCGACGCTTCTTGGGCGGCCGGCAACCGTTGTGCGGAATCGGCGTGACGTCGCGGATGTTCTTCACATCCAGCCCGACGTTGGACAGCGCGCGGACGGCCGATTCTCGACCCGCGCCTGGGCCCTTGACCCGAACTTCGATGGCCCGCATGCCAAAGGCCTTGGCCGCGGTGCCCGCATTCATCGCCGCCTGGGTGGCCGCGAACGGCGTCCCCTTGCGCGACCCCTTGAAGCCGATCGCGCCGGCGCTCGACCACGACACGACGTTGCCCTCGACGTCGGTGATGGTGATCAGCGTGTTGTTGAACGAGGCCTGGATGTGGGCCACGCCGCTGTGGACCACGCGCTTCTCGCCGCGCTTCTTGAAGACCTTCTTGCGCCCGGCCGCCGATTTCTTGGTTTCGCTCTGTTCAGCCATGGCTACACCGTCTTCTTCTTGGCGATCGCGACCTTGCGCGGGCCCTTGCGGGTGCGCGAGTTGGTCTTGGTGCGCTGGCCCCGCACCGGCAGGCTGCGGCGATGACGCAGGCCGCGGTAGCAGCCGATCTCCATCAGTCGCTTGATGTTGAGCGAGATCTCCTTGCGAAGGTCGCCTTCCACGCCGCCCTGATCCTCGATCACCTTCGAGATCGCCCGGACGTCCTCTTCCGTGAGGTCCTTGACCCGCACGTCGGCGCTCACCCCCGAGCCCTTGAGGATGTCACCGGAGCGCTTGCGTCCGATGCCGAAGATGTAGGTCAGTCCGATCTCGACGCGCTTGGTGCGCGGGAGATCCACGCCTGCGATACGTGCCATATGCTCTGTTCCCTTGATGCTCGGTGGCTGGCGCCTAGCCTTGCCGCTGCTTGTGCTTCTGGTTGTCGCAAATCACCCGGACGACGCCGCGTCGACGGACGATCTTGCACTTGACGCAAATGCGCTTGACCGATGCTCTGACCTTCATAGCTCGCTTCCGTTCTGCCGGCGGCCCCCAGGTTCGAGCCGCCCGATAATCCGGCCACGCGTGACGTCCACCGGCGAGACCCGCACCACCACCCGATCGCCGACGAGAATCCGCACGAAGTTCCGGTGGATGTCGCCGGTGCCATGCGCCGTGATCACGTGACCCGAATCCAGCCCGACGCGGTAGAGCGCCCTGGGCAATTGCGCGAGCACCGTGCCGCGGACGCCTCCGGGCTCACCTGCCATGCCACGTCAGCGCGCCGATACGCCCGCCGGTGCCGACCGCGCGGTGAGAATTTCCGCGCCCGCCGCCGTCACCGCCACGGTGTGCTCGAAGTGCGCCGACAACAACCCGTCGACGGTCACCGCGGTCCAGCCATCCGCGAGCACCCGCACCGCCGCGCGTCCGGCGTTGACCATCGGCTCGATTGCCAGCACCATGCCCTCGGCCAGCCGCGGCCCGCGTCCGGCCGGGCCGTAGTTGGGAATCTGCGGCTCCTCGTGCAATCGCGTTCCGATGCCGTGGCCCACGAACTCGCGGACCACCGTGAAGCCCTGCGCCTCGACGTACTGCTGCACCGCTTCTCCGATGTCCGAGACCCGGCCGCCGGGCTTGACCGCGTCGATCCCCCGGTACAACGAAGCCTCGGTGACCTCCAGCAGGCGCTGCGCCTCGCGGCTGATCGTACCCACCCCGACGGTGATCGCCGAGTCGCCGTAGAACCCGTCGAGCTTCACCCCCATATCGATCGAGAGGATGTCACCTTCGTTCAGGGCCTGCGTTGCCGAGGGGATGCCGTGCACCACCTCGTGATTGCGCGACGCGCAAATCGTCGCCGGAAAGCCCCGGTAGCCCTTGAACGCCGGCTCGGCGCCCGCTTCACGCACCAGGCGCTCGGCCTCGGCGTCGATCACGGCGGTCGTCGCACCCGGCACCACCAGCTCCCGCAACTGAGCCAGAATCCGCGCCACCAGTTGATTGGCGGCCCGCAGCCGGCCGAGCTCCTCGGCAGACCGGCAGGTGATCACCGGCCGTCTCCCTGCACCACCGCCATCACGCTGGCCAATGACAGCTGCATCGCCGAGGCGACCACGTCGGGCGCCTGGTTGCCGTCGATGCGGAAGAACGTCGGGCGGGCCTTGTAGTAATCCACCAGCGGCTCGGTCTGCTGCTCGTAGATGCGCAGACGATTGCGCACCACCCCGTCGTCATCGTCGGCGCGCTGGATCAGCTGCCCGCCACAGGCCGCGCAGGTGGTCGCGTCGGGAGTTGCCGGATCGGCCGTCGTGCCGCACTCCGCACACACCCGCCGCCCGTGCAGCCGGTCGACCAGCACCTGGGCCGGCACCACCACGTGCAACACCGTCAGTGGCCCGCGCCCATCCATCATCGCGTCCAGCGCTTCGGCCTGGCCGACCGTGCGCGGAAAACCATCAAGGATAAACCCTTTTGCCACGTCCTGTCGAGAGAGCCGGTCACGGACGATGGCGATTGCCACCGCGTCGCTCACCAGGTGGCCGAGGTCGATCCGCGCCTTGGCCTGCAAGCCGAGCTCGGTGCCCTGAGCGGCCGAGTCGCGCAGGATGTCGCCGGTCGAGATCTTCGGCACGCCGTAAATCCGGGCCAGTCGACTGGCCTGCGTGCCCTTGCCGGCTCCCGGAGGACCCAGCATCACCACGTTCACTCCGCCTTGAGCCAACGAGCGCCTTACCCTCTCCGGCCGCGGATCCGCGTCTTCTTCATGAAGCCATCGTAGTGGCGCATGATGAGCTGCGACTCCAGCTGCTGCACCGTATCCATCGCCACCCCGACGATGATCAGGAGCGAGGTGCCGCCGAAGAAGAACGTCACGCCGAGGCCCGAGGTGAACCAGCCCGGCAGCGCCGCGTCGAGCGACTCGCCAATGTACGGAATCGGCGCCACCTTGAAGCCGCTGATCAGGAACTCGGGCAGGATCGCCACCGCCGCCAGGTACAGCGCGCCAACCAGCGTGATCCGCGACAGGATCAGGTCGATGTGCTCGGCGGTCCGCTTGCCCGGACGGATCCCGGGCACGAAGCCGCCGTACTTGCGCATGTTCTCGGCCACGTCGTCCGGGTTGAAGACGATCGCGGTGTAGAAGTACGCAAAGAAGATGATCAGCACCAACTGCAGCAGGTTGTAGAGCGGCATGCCCCAGGCCAGCTGCTGCGCCGCACCCTGCACCCAGCTCTCGGGTGGAAACATGCCGGCGATGGTCGCCGGAAAAGCCAGCAGCGACGAGGCGAAGATCACCGGCATCACCCCGCCCGTGTTGACCTTGAGCGGGATGTGCGTGCTCGACCCGCCGTACATTCGGCGCCCGACGACCCGCTTGGCGTACTGCACCGTGACCCGCCGATGCGCGCGCTCGACGTAGACGATCGCCGCCACCACGCTGACCATGATCAGCACCAGCAGCGCCAGTCGCAGCAGGCCGATCTCGCCGGTCTGCAGCTGATCGAGCGTGGTCATCACCGCCCGGGGCAGGTTGACGACGATGCCAGCGTAGATGATCAGCGACATGCCGTTGCCAATGCCGCGCTCGGTGATCTGCTCGCCCAGCCACATCACGAAGATCGACCCGGTGGTCAACGTCAGCACGGTCAGGAAGCGAAAGCCCCAGCCCGCGTCGTACACCAGCGGCAAGCCGCCGGCGACGTTGGTCTGGCGCTCCAGGAAGATGGCGATGCTCAGCGCCTGCACCACCGACAGCAGGATCGTGCCGTAGCGGGTGTACTGGGTGATCTTGCGGCGTCCCAGTTCCCCCTCCTTCGAGATCCGCTCGAGGTACGGCCAGACCACCGTCAGCAACTGCAGGATGATCGAGGCGCTGATGTACGGCATGACGCCGAGGGCGAAGATCGTCACGCGCGACAGGTTCCCGCCCGAGAACATGTCGTACAGGCCGAACATGGTGTTGCTTGCCTGCTCGGCCAGCAGCGCCAGCGCCTCGGTGTTGATGCCGGGCGTCGGGATGTGGTGACCGATGCGGAACACGCCGAGTACCGCCAGCGTGAACAGCACGCGGGTCCGCAGCTCCGGTACGGCGAAGATGTTCCTCAAGCTATCCATAGGTGTTCACGCTGGGCATCAGGCTGCAGGCATCAGGCATTGGCGTCAGGCATTGGGCATGACGTCGGCCGTGCCGCCCGCCGCCTGGATCTTCTGCGCCGCCGCGCCGCTGAACCTGTGGGCCTTGACCTGCAGGGCCTTGGTCAGCTCGCCACGGCCGAGCACCTTGATCTTCTGACTACCCTGCGCCAGCCCCTGACCGTGCAGCAATTCGGGCGTCACGTCGGTGCCCGCCTCGAACAGCAGCTCGAGCTGGTCCAGGTTGATCACCGCGTAGGCGACCCGGAAGATGTTGGTGAAGCCGCGCTTGGGCAGCCGCCGGTGCAGCGGCATCTGACCGCCCTCGAAGCCGCGCTTGCGCTTGAAGCCCGACCGCGACTTGGCGCCCTTGTGCCCGCGCCCGGCGGTCTTGCCGTTGCCAGAGCCCTGGCCACGCCCGACCCGCTTCTTCGAGTGGGTCGCGCCGTCGGCTGGCTTGAGATCGCTGAGATCCATGTCCGTCTCTTTCCTGGACCGACGCCTAGGCGTCGGCCACGGTGACCATGTGGCGGACCTTCTGGATCATGCCGCGCATCGCGGGGTGATCGAGGACCTCCACGGTGTGGCCAATCTTGCGCAGCCCGAGACCCTTGACGATCTCGCCCTGCTTCCTGTTGTAGCCAATCACGCTGCGCACCAGCGTCACCTTCAGGGTCGGCCCCTTGGGCGCCGACGCCGCGGACGGCTTGTGTCGACGGGCCGGCGTCTGCTCAGACATGGACCAGGTCCTCGAGGGTCTTGCCGCGCAGACGGGCGATGACGGCCGGATCCTTCAGACCCTTCAGGCCGGCAAAGGT
>JACDAO010000760.1 GCA_013695405.1 Acidobacteriota bacterium
GGGTGGCTCGCCCAAGAAGGCGGTGCTGATCAGCATGCTGCCGAAGGCGCTCCCGTTCCAGGAGCGTTTTGCGCTGGCCAGGGAGGCGGGCTTTGCCGCGGTCGAGATGCAGACCGTCGACGACCCGGCCGAAGCCGAGCGGATCGCCAAGGCGTCGCAGGCCGCGAAGTTCCCGATTCACTCGGTGATGAACAGCGAGCACTGGCGCTCGCCGCTGTCGTCGGCCGACCCGGCGGTGGTCGACAAGAGCGTCAAGGGCATGCTGACCTCGATCGCCAACGCCAAGTTGTGGGGCGCCGACACGGTGCTGCTGGTGCCGGCCGTGGTCGATGCCAAGACCGGCTACCAGGACGCGTGGACCCGATCAACCAAGGTCGTCCGCGAACGGCTGCTGCCAGAGGCCGAGAAGCAGGGCATCATCATCGGCATGGAGGAGGTGTGGAACAAGTTCCTGCTGAGCCCGCTCGAGATGAACGCCTACGTCGACAGCTTCAAGTCCAGGTACGTGCAGGCCTACTTCGACGTCGGCAACGTCGTCTTCTACGCGTTTCCGCAGGACTGGATCCGCACCCTCGGGCCGCGGATCAAAAAGGTCCACCTCAAGGACTTCAAGCTGGATCGATCCAAGGGCACCTTCGACTTCGTGCACCTTGGCGAGGGCGACATCGACTGGCCGGAGGTGCGCAAGGCGCTGCACGAGATCGGCTACGACGGCTTCGTCACCACCGAGATCAGTGGTGGCGACAAGGCCTACCTGACCGACGTCGTGGCGCGCATCGACCGGTTCCTGGCAGGACAGCCGCCGGTGACGGCGGCAGCCGCGAGCGCGGCCCCGCGCGACTAGCCCTCGGTCAGCGCGCGGGATCCAGGTCGTAGAAGCTCGGCGTCGGCGACACCGACGGATAGGTCATCACCAGATCGCAGGTCGGGCTCTCGATCTGGAACGGCTCGGCGCTCGCCGGCACGCACCAGGCTTGCCCTTTGTGGAACGGCTCGCCGGCGATCGTGCCCGCCCCGTCCACCACCAGCATCAGGTGGAAGAACGGCGCCAGCGGCGCGAACGACAACTGGCCGCGCACGGTGCGGGACTCCATCGTGAAGTAGCGGCAATGCGTCAGGATGGTGCGGCCGTTGTCGGCGGTGTGGTGCGTGTCATTGCCCAGCAGGTACGGGCCGAGGTCGGCGACGTCGAACC
The DNA here is from genome assembly GCA_013695405.1 of Acidobacteriota bacterium. Taxonomy (GTDB): domain Bacteria; phylum Acidobacteriota; class Vicinamibacteria; order Vicinamibacterales; family Vicinamibacteraceae; genus Luteitalea. The sequence continues at coordinate 1,196 of JACDAO010000760.1, forward strand.
CCTGCTGCAGATGCAGCTGCCTGCCGCGACCGTAATCGAACAGGCGATAGGTGATGTCGGATTGTTCCTGCACCTCGATCAGCGTCAGGCCTGGCCCGAGTGCGTGCACCGTGCCGGCCGGCACCAGGAAGGTGTCGCCCGCCTTGGCGGGGCGCCAGTCCATCAGGTGGGCGATCTCGCCGGACTGCGCCGCCGCTTCGGCCTGCTCGCGCGCGATTGGCGCGGTCACGCCGAGGCCAATCGTCGCCTGCGGCTCGGCGGCAATGACGTGCCAGGCTTCGGTCTTGCCGCGCGATCCGGGGCCGTGGTGCGCCACCGCGTACTCGTCGTCGGGATGGACCTGCACCGAGAGCCGTTCGGAGGTGAAGAGGATCTTGACCAGCAAGGGGCACTCGGTACCCTGTTCGGGGCCGAGGATCTCGGGCCCGTGCGCCCGGGTCAGTGCGCCGAGCGTCTCGCCCAGGCTGGTCTGGTTGCCGTCGGCGGTGAACCAGGCCTCGCCGACCCGGCTCGACGGCGACGGATTGGCGAACCAGGGCGACAGATCGAAGACTCCCCACGGGCGCTCCGCAAACGTGGGCGTCAGCGCGAACGGACGCTGCCAGACGTGCATCAGGGCATTGTAGACGGGGGAGTCGAACGCAGACCGCCGGACAAGACCGCCGGACAAGTCCGGCGGCTACACGAATGTGTCCCGGGCTGCCCGGTGCCCGGAAGCCCGGTGCCCGGAAGCCCGGTGCCCGATCCGCGGACCCGTTCGATGCGCACGCGTACAATGCGCACGCGTACAATGCGCGCCATGTCCGAGTTGCTCGATGCCCGGGGGCGCACGCGGCGCACGCTGATCCTCACTGGCGCCGCGGCGATGGCCGGGTGGGCCGGTCGGGCGCCGGCGCTGGCGATGCGCGATGTCTCTGGCGCCGACCCGTTCACGCTCGGCGTGGCGTCCGGCGACCCGCATGCCGACGGCGTCGTACTCTGGACGCGACTGGCCCCGCAACCACTGGCCGCCGACGGCTTCGGGGGCATGCCCGCCCGCCGCGTCCAGGTGCGCTGGACGCTGGCGACCGACGAGGCCTGCACCAAGGTGGCGCGTACTGGAGACGTGTCAGCCGACCCGGCGGCGGCCCACAGCGTCCACGTCGAGGTCCGCGGGCTGACTCCCGGGCGCGAGTACTTCTACCGGTTCGAGGCGATGGGGCACCGCTCCAGGATCGGCCGGACTCGGACGGCACCTGGCCTCGGCGGGGGCGCCGCCGCGGCGGGTCCGGCCCGTTTCGGCGTGGTCTCGTGTGCACGCTACGAGAGCGGGTACTTCACCGCGTACGGTCACCTCGCCGCCGAGCGGCCAGATCTGGTGCTGCACCTTGGCGACTACGTCTACGAGTATGCCGGTACGCCGAAGAGCGTGCGTCCGTTCGAGGCGCCGGAGACCACCACACTCGCCGGCTATCGCGATCGGTACGCCCTGTACCGCACCGACCCCGACCTGCAGACACTGCACGCCACCGCGCCATTCGCCGTGGTCTGGGACGATCACGAGGTCGACAACAACTGGGCCGGCGAGGTTCCGGAAGACGGCCAGACGCGTGAGCAGTTCCTTGCGCGCCGGGCGGTGGCGTTCCAGGCCTACTACGAGATGATGCCGCTGCGCGGCGTGGCGCGGCCGGCCGGGTCGTCGGCCCGCCTCTACCGCCAGATTGCGTGGGGCGACCTGGCGTCGATCTGCATGCTCGACACCCGGCAATTTCGCGACGACCAGCCGTGCGGCGACGGCAACAAGCCGGCCTGCGAGGCGCGCCTCGATCAGGCCCGCCAGATGCTCGGCCCGGTGCAGGAGGGCTGGCTGCGCGAGCGCGCCGCGCGGTCGCGCGCCATCTGGGACGTGCTCGGTCAGCAGGTCTTCTTCGGCGAACTGGTGCGACCGCTGCCCGACGGTCGCGACGCTTTGCCGATGGACAGCTGGAACGGATATGTCGCGGCGCGTGGGCGGGTGCTGGACATGTACACGGCCAGGCCGCACAACCTGGTGGTGTTGACCGGCGACGTCCATCGTCATTTCGCCGGGACGCTGCACGCCGGCGGCGGTCCGGCCGACGCTCCGGTGGTCGGCACCGAGTTCGTCGCCACCTCGGTGACCAGCGCCGGCGACGGCTCGGACGACGGCGCGGCGGTTCAGGCCCTGCTCGGCAGGAATCCCAACCTCCGGTTCAGCGCCGACCGTCGCGGCTATCTGCTTGCCGACATCACACCGTCCACGTGGACCACGCACTTTCGCACGGTGCCCTGGGTGACGCGTGCCGCGGCCCCGGTCCAGACTCGTGCGTCGTTCGTCGTGGAGGCAGGACGACCGGGCTTGAACCGGCTCTCCTGACCTTGCGCAGGCTACAGTGGAGGCCGCTGTGGTCCTAGAACTGTCTCTGTACGACACCGTTTCATGACACGCTTGCCGCCCTCCCCGCGGAACGTCTCGACGTCGCTCGACCGCAGCCAGCAGGCAGAGGGCGGGCTCACGCCCGGCACGACCAGCAATCCGGGCAGCACCTCGACCAATGCGTCACGCACGAGCTCGGACACGCGGCGCGCTGGCGAGCAGCCATCGCTGTTCGACCACGATGACGAGTCCGGTGCCGACGTGCGCCCCGTGCCGCCCCGGTCGATCCGCCTGTTGCTGGCCGAGGACTCGCTCGACGACGCGTGGCTGGTCCAGCGCCACCTCGAACGCGGCGGCCTCGTGCCCGACATTCTCCGCGTGCAGGATGCCGACGGCTTGCGCGGCGCGCTCGAGGGCGGTCGCTGGGATCTGGTGATCGTCGACGACGCGATGCCGGGGTTCAGTGGACTCGAGGCGATTCGGCTGATCCGTGCGCACTGTCCGAGCCTGCCATGCGTGATGCTCTCCGGCACCGTCACCGAGGAAAGTGCCGCCGAAGCGATGCGGCTCGGCGCCAACGACTACCTGGTGAAGGGCAACCTGACGCGGCTGGTCCCGGCAGTCGAGCGCGAGCTGCGGGAGTCGGCCAATCGCGCCGAGCGCCGACGCGCCGAACGTGCGTTGGCCGCCAGTGAGGAGCGCACTCGTCTGATCATCCAGCAGGCGCTCGACGCCGTGGTGTCGTTCGCGACCGACGGCTTGATCACAGAATGGAACCTCCGCGCCGAGGAACTGTTCGGGCGGTCGCGCGCCGAAGTGATCGGCCGGCCGTTCGAGGACGTGGTGCTGGCAGCCGTTCATCGGATCGAGTTCGTCCAGGCGCTCGCCGACGGGTTCACCTCGTCGCCGACCCTCGGGCTGAAACGCCGCGTCGAGGTGACCGGCGCCCATCGCGACGGGCACGCCGTCTCGCTCGAGCTGTCGCTGGTGCCGGTGCCCTCGTCGGCAGGTCTGTACTTCAGCGCCTTCTTGCGTGACCTGACCGAGCGTCGCGACGCCGAAGCCAAGCGCGCCAGCCTCGAAGCGCAGTTGCGCCAGTCGCAGAAGATGGAGGCGATCGGCAAGCTGGCCGGCGGGGTCGCGCACGACTTCAACAACCTGCTGACGGTGATTCAGGGCCAGGCCTCGATGGTCGAGTCCGGGATGCTGGCGGCCGACGAGGTGCTGCCGGCGGTGCGCGCAATCGGCGAGGCCGCCGACAAGGCTGCCGACCTGACCCGACAGCTGCTGGCGTTCAGCCGCCGCCAGGTGGTGCAGCTCGCGCCGTCCGATCTCAACGAGCTGGTCGCCGATCTCGGCAAGCTGCTGCGCCGCCTGATCGGCGCCGACGTGCAGTTGCACACGGTGCTGGCGCCGGGCAGCGTCCACATCAAGGCCGACACCGGGATGATCGAGCAGGTCCTGATGAATCTGGCGGTCAATGCCCGCGATGCGATGCCGCAGGGCGGGTCACTGATCGTGTCGACGTCAATCGTGCAGGCCACGCCACCAGCCACGGCGGGTTCCTCGCCAGGACACGGGCAGTATGCGCGCGTCTCGGTGGAGGACTCGGGGGTTGGCATCGCCAGCGAGCACCTGCCGCACATTTTCGAGCCGTTCTACACGACCAAGGACAAGGCGCGGTCGACCGGGCTCGGCCTCGCGACGGTGTTCGGCATTGTCGAGCAGCATCACGGCTGGGTCGATGTCGTGACCCAGATCGGCAGCGGGACCACCTTTTCGGTGTACCTGCCCTACAGCACGACGGCGCCGATTCCGGTGATCGCGCCGGTGTTGCCGTTGACGATGCCGCGCGGCTACGAGGGCATCCTGGTGGTCGACGACGACGTGGCGGTGCGCGAGATGATCCGTGATGTCCTGGCGCGGCAGGGATATCGGGTGCGGGAGGCGGCGTCAGGCCGCGACGCGCTCGACGTGTGGCAGCGGCACCATCAGGACATCGCGCTGGTGCTCACCGACATCGTCATGCCCGACGGCATGACCGGGCCCGACCTGGTCGATCGGCTCACGGCCACCCGCCCGGACCTGCGCGTGATTTATACGAGCGGCTACAGCACCGAGTCCGATCGGGTCGAGGCTCAACTGCGCGAGGGCGTCAACTTCCTGCAGAAGCCCTATCGCCCCGGCACGCTGGTCCGGCTGCTGCGCCAGCGTCTGGACGAGCCGCCTCGCTGAGCGGGGCGTCAGCGCGTGACGCCGACGCCAATCGGGCAGGCGACGTTGGTGCCGCCGAGTCCGCAATACCCGCTCGGGTGCGTATGCAGGTACTGCTGATGGTAGGACTCGGCGAAATAGTAGGTCGGCGCCGGCAGGACCTCGGTGGTGATCGCGCCCAGTCCGGCCGCCCGCAGGGCGGTGCCGTACGCTTCGAGCGACGCCGCGGCCGCCGCCTGCTGCGCCTCGCCGTACCAGCCGAGCAGCGACCGATACTGCGTGCCCTGGTCGTTGCCCTGGCGCATCCCCTGCGTCGGGTCGTGATGCTCCCAGAATGTCTTCAGCAGGAGCTCGTAGGGCACGCGCGCCGGGTCAAAGACGACCCGGACGACCTCCGAGTGCCCGGTCTGCCCGCTGCAGACTTCCTCATACGTCGGGTTCGGCGTGTGCCCGCCGGCATATCCGACCGAGGTGGAGACCACTCCGGGCAGCTGCCAGAACTTGCGCTCGGCGCCCCAGAAGCAGCCCATGCCGAACAGGGCGAACTCGGTGCCGGGCAGGAATGGCCCGTCCAGGGATGCCGGCAGCACGTGATGACGGCTCGGCACGGCGAGTGGCGTGGCCCGGCCAGGCAACGCCTCGGCCGTGGTCGGAATTCTTGCGACGGTGTCACGGAACCACATGGATCCAGTATGACATCGGAGTCGGGAGACGGGGCGTAGCCGCCGGACCTGTCCGGTAGCCGTCGGACTTGTCCGACGGTCAGCGTGACCAGACGAAAGGGCGCGGCCGTCAGCCTCCAGCCAAGCCGCAGGCCCGCTACACCCGCAGCAGCGGGTAACTCGCGGTGTTGCGCCAGACCCAGAAGGCGAGGGTGATCGCCAGCATGACCCAGGCAAGTGCGGTGCGCAGGCCTTGCGCACGGTCCGGCGC
>JACDAO010000788.1 GCA_013695405.1 Acidobacteriota bacterium
CGCAGGTCGTCGACGCCACCGACACCGCGCCGGGCGCGATCGCGGTGCCGCTGCTGGTCCCTCAGGGGTGTGTCGGCGTGCTGGCGGCCGAGATCGGCCACGGCCGCGAAGCCGCGGTGGCGACCCGCGCCCTGGCACAAATCGTCGCGGCACAGCTCGCGGTGCTCATTCCGGCGGAATCGACCCCAGACGCGTAGCCACATCCATCCACGCAGTCGGGACCGTCGCGGTCGGCGTGGCTGGCACGGCCGCGCGCTTGCGGCTGATCTCGGTGCCGCCGCAGTCCTGCGGCTGTTGCCGGATGACCAGACGCATCCGGGTCACGTCGGCCCGTTCGACCGGCGGCGCCGGCGGCAGCGGGAGGTCCACCGTGCCCCAACCTGCGTCGCCTACCTCGTCGGGCAGGGACACCGGCGTCGCGGCCTGAACCGCGGCGGTCAGGGCCAGCGTCAGCACGCCAACTGCAAGCCGGACGACGGGAAGGGTCATCCGAATGTGGACGGCGCTGGCGCTCCGAAAGTTTCGCGGCCCGACCAGTTATGCCGTGAACCGCGGGCGGCGCGGGATGGACCGGCCGTTGGAGCTGTCGGACGGCGTTGACATCGTCACGGTAATGGTCTGCCGCTTGCGGTCGCGGCTGACCTCGACCGCAACCGCCTTGCCGGCCTCGACTCCGGACACGTGTTCGAAGATGTCGCCGGCGTCGGTGACCGGCTTGCCGTTGACGCTGGTGATGACGTCGCCGGCCTTGATGCCGGCCTTGCCGGCGGCCGACTGCTCGGCGACCTGCGTCACCAGCACTCCGGCGCTGACGCCGAAGTAGGTCGCCAGTTGATCGGGCATGGCCTGGACGCCGACGCCCAGTCGGCCGCGGCCGACCCGGATGCGAGGCCGCGTGCTCTCGGCGCCAGGCCCGGGCACGACGAAGTCGAAGCGGTCCGCTCCGTCGCCCTTCCAGCGTTCGAACCGACGCACCAGGTCGTTCTCGCGGCCCGGTCCGAACGGGTCCGCGTCCGGCCCGAATCGCCGCGACATCTGCCGCATGTCCGGCGTCACCGTGGCGGTTGCCTTCTGCGTGCCGCGGACGTACTCGACCTGCAGGGCACGTCCGTCGGCCGACTCGCCGACGACTCGCGACAGCTGCCGGGCGCTACGAATCCGCTCGCCGTCGATCGACACGATGATGTCGCCGGTACGGATCCCGCTCGTGTAAGCCGCCGAGTCCTGGGACACATCGGCAACCAGGGCGCCGGTGATCCCTGACAGGCCGGCTGTCGTCGCCTCCTCGGTGGTGACGTCGCGGGTGCTGATGCCGAGCCGCGGCCGACCGGCCATCAGGGCCGGCAGGCCCTGCAAGGCGGTGTCGACCACCACGTCGATGTCGCGCACGGCGTCCTGCACGGCACGCTGCGCACGGGTCTCGGCTCGTGTCACCTTCTCCTCGACGCGAGTCGAAGCGGCGGGCACGGCGTCCGCGCTGGCCTGGCCGTCGAGCATGGGAGTAGCGGCGGCGCCGATGGCCACCGCGCAGGCGACGGCGACGGTACTGGCCAGCCAGATTCGAGTCTGCATGCGAGTCCTCCGGGATGTCAGGGCTGCGGGTCGCAGCCGGTCGGGCCACGTGGCGACCCGGCCGTTCCGGTTACCTGAGACGGGGGCGGGGGCCTGAAGGTTGGCCCGGGGTCCGCTACACTCGTGCGCTGGAGGCCCCCCTTTGAGCGAGGCGCACGCGCAAGACCCGGCCCACGGCACCCGGACACGGCAGATCCTTGGCGAGGCCGAGGCCGAGGGCGTCAAGTTCCTCAGGCTGCAGTTCACCGACATCCTCGGCGTGATCAAGAACGTCGAGGTGCCGGACCGCCAGTTCGCCGCCGCGCTCGACGGGCAGGTGATGTTCGACGGATCCTCGATCGAGGGCTTCGTGCGGATTGAGGAGTCGGACATGTACCTGACTCCCGACCTGTCCACCTTCCGTATCTTCCCGTGGGTCGATCCGTCGGGCGAGAAGGTTGCCCGCCTGATCTGCGACATCAGCAACCCGGACGGCACGCCGTTCACCGGCTGCCCGCGCCAGACGCTCAAGCGCGCCATCGGCGAAGCGGCACGGCGCGGCTTCTCGATGGACGTCGGGCCGGAAGCCGAGTTCTTCCTGTTCCAGACCCGTGACGAGGAACCCACCACCGAGACCCACGATGCGGCCGGCTACTTCGACCTGACCCCGGTCGATCAGGGCGAGGACGTCCGCCGGCAGATCGTGCTGATGCTCGAGCGGATGGGCTTCGAGGTCGAGGCGGCACACCACGAGGTGGCGGGCGGCCAGCACGAGATCGACTTCCGTTACGACGATGTGCTGCGGGCGGCCGACAACGTCAGCACCTTCCGGTTCGTGGTGAAGAACGTGGCCCGGCGTAACGGCGTGTACGCGACCTTCATGCCCAAGCCGGTGTTCGGCGTCAACGGCTCGGGCATGCACACGCACCAGTCGCTGTTGCGCGACGGCCGCAACGCCTTCGTCGATGCCGATGGCCCGTTCGAGCTGAGTCGCACCTGCATGAACTACATCGGCGGCCTGCTGCAGCACGCCGCGTCCTTCTGTGCGATCACCAATCCGCTGGTCAACTCGTACAAGCGGCTGGTGCCGGGCTTCGAGGCGCCGACCCACGTCGCCTGGTCCGAGCGCAACCGCAGCCCGCTGATCCGGATACCGGCCCCGCGCGGCGAAGCGACCCGGATCGAGCTGCGGATGCCCGACCCGTCGTGCAACCCGTACCTGGCGTTCGCGGTCATGCTGCGGGCCGGCCTCGACGGCCTCGACAACGACCTCGACCCGGGTGCGCCGGTCAGCAAGAACATCTACAAGATGAGCCAGCGCGAGCGCCGCTCGCTGCGCATCGACGAACTGCCGATGAACCTCAGCGACGCCCTCGACCTGCTCGAACGCAGCGCGCTGATGCGCGACACCCTCGGCGATCACATCTTCGAGCACTTCATCGAGGCCAAGCGCCGCGAGTGGTTCGAGTATCTCCAGCAGGTCAGCGCCTGGGAGATCGCCCGCTACCTGAAGGTCTACTGACCCATGCATCTCCTGTTAGCCGATGATGACGCGTCGATTGCGGCGGTGGCCAGCCTGGGTCTGCGCCATGCCGGCTGTACGGTGACCGTGGTCGAGGACGGGCCGGCCGCCCTCGAGGCGGCGCGGGGCGGCTCGTTCGAGGGCTTGATTCTCGACTGGTTCCTGCCCGGCATGGACGGCATCGACGTCTGCCGTCAGCTGACCTCGGATCCCGACTGGTCCCAGGTGCCGATCGTCTTCCTGACCGGCGCGTCCCACGACGGCGCCGAAGCGGAAGCAATCGCCGCCGGCGCCCGCGGCGTGATCTTCAAGCCGTTCGATCCGCTGACGCTCGGCGATCGGGTGAAGGCGCTGCTCCGGGCGTGAATTCTGCAATTCTGCAATTCTGCAACTCTCACGCGACTGCGGCTTCGAGTAACCTGATCGTGCCGCGGGTCGCGTCGACTTCGGCCGGCACGCCAATCGGCATCAGGAACTGCCGGTCGATGTGGCCGATCTGCGCCCCTTCCCAGGCGGGCACGCCGAGCGGCTTGAGGTAGTCGTCGAGGATGTCGCCGATGGTCAGCGAGCCGTAGCTGTCCTCGCCCGGCAGGCACTTGCTGCAGCGGCCCCAGATGACCGCCCTGGCCTGGCCGAGCACCCCGGCCAACTGCAGTTGCATCAGCATTCGATCGATTCGATACGGCGCCTCCTGGACGTCCTCGATGAACAGGACGGCGTCGGTGAAGTCGGGCAGCAGTCCCGATCCGATCATCGTGGTCAGCACGGTCAGGTTGCCGCCAATCAGCCGGCCGCGCGCAATCCCTGGCGTCAGCGTGCGAATGCGGTTCTCGGTCGGCACCAGTGCGTCGCCGGCATCGCGCGGGTTGGTCATCGTGACCGCCTCGCCCTGGATCAGCACGCGACGGAACCAGTCGACGTTGAAACGGTTCCACGACGAGGCGCCGTTGATGCCGTGGAAGGTGACGAACCCGCATTTGGCGAACACCGGCAGAATCAGCGCGGTGATGTCGCTGTAGCCGAGCAGCACCTTGGGATGCTGGGCGATGACCTCGAAGTCGAGGTGCGGCAACAGCCGGGCGCAGCCCCAACCGCCGCGCAGGGCGTGGACCGCCGACACCGCAGGGTCGGTGAACATCGCCATCACATCGGCGGCGCGGTCCTCATCGGTGCCCGCCAGGTAGCCCCGGCGGTCCAGCAGGTGCGTGCCGAGCTTGGCCTTGAATCCGAGCACCGCCAGCGACTCGACCGCGACGTCCACATCCACCGGGTCCCACGTCGCCGAGGCCGGGTCGACGATGCCGACGGTGTCCCCGGTGCGCAGTCGTCGCGGCTTGCGGAGTCGAGTGCGAGCGGCCGGTCGCGACGCACCCTGCCCGGCTGCCCGTGCGCCCACCGCGCCGGTCAGTCCCGCGGCGACGGTGGCGGCCACGGACTGCCGGACGAAGCCCCGACGGGTGTACGACATGCGCGAGATAGTACCCTGCCCGGGTCGCCATGCCGTCGCTGTCGCGCCTGTCCCGCCGCCGTCCGGCCCGCTCCGTGCTCGAAGCCCTCGCGGCGGCCCTGCTGTTTGCGCTGCTGACCGCCGTCGTGACCTGGCCGCAGCCGGCGCAGTGGCTCACGCACACCCACGGCCACCACGACGCGCTGTTCAGCATGTGGCGGCTTGCCTGGATCGCCGACGCGCTCACGACCGAGCCGTCGGCGCTCTTCAACGCGCCGATCTTCCACCCCGAACTGCGCACCCTGGCGTACTCCGACGCGGTCCTGCTGCAGGGACTGCTGGCCACTCCCGCGCTGGCCGTCGGCGCGCCGGTGCTGCCGGTCTACAACGTGCTGCTGCTGGCAGGCCCGTGGTTGTCCGCCCTCGGCGCCTACCTGCTGGTGCGATCCCTGACCGGGCAGGCCTGGCCGGCAGTGATCGCCGGGACCGTGTTCGGGCTGCTGCCGTACCGGATCGAACACGCCATGCACCTCGAGCTGCAGTGGTCGCAGTGGATGCCGCTGACGATGTGGGCCTTGCACCGGACGGTGCGCCAGGGTCGCGCCGCCGACGGCGTGCTGACCGGGGTGTTCGTGCTGCTGCAGTTCGTCAGCTGCGTCTACTACGGCGTCTTCCTGCTGATGTTGCTGACGATCACCACGCCGGTGCTGCTGCTGGTCAGCGCGCGTGCACCACTGATCGCGGTGGCCAGAGCCTTGCTCGTCGGCGCGGTGATCGGCGCCGCGCCGCTGGTGGCCTACAGCGCGCCCTACCGCGCCAACCAACAGGCTTTCGGTGGTCGCGGCCTCGGCGAAATCGACATGTGGAGCGCGACGCCCGGCAGTTTCCTCTCGTCGCCGCTCGAGAACCGGCTCTATGGGTCGAGCACCTCCGGCTACGGCGCGGCCGAGGGACGGCTGATGCCAGGAGTGCTGGCGCTGCTGCTGGCCATACTGGCGCTGATCCGCCCGTTGACCCGTGAGATCTGGGTCTACGCAGTGGCGCTGGTGAGTTCGGCGGTGCTGGCACTGGGCACACACACGCCGGCCTACCGCATCGCGCTGATCCTCGTGCCACCGCTCTCTGGACTGCGTGCGCCGGCTCGCTTCGGCATGCTGGCCGCGCTGGCCGTGGCGGTGCTGGCCGGGTTCGGCGCCGCCTGGCTGCTCGGCCGGATTCGTCACCCGATCGTCCGGCACGCGGTCGCGATCGTGATCGTCGCCGGCATGACCGTCGAGTATGCGTCGAGATTCGGACCATTGCACCCGTGGCTGCAGCGCGCGCCGATGTACGCCGCCTGGCTACGCACCCAGCCGCCGGGCACCGTCGTCGATCTGCCGCTGCCGCGCGGGCACGCGCTGCCGTTGTTCGAGGCCGAGTGGAGCTACCTGGGGCGCACGCACGGCAAGCCGATGGCCAACGGCTATTCCGGCTACTACCCGCGAAGCTATCTCGATTTGCTCGGCGCGATGACTGGTTTCCCGAACCGCGAGAGTCTGCAGGCCTTGCGCGCCCGCGACGTTCGCTACGTGGTGGTGCACGAGGACCGGTACAAGCCGGCCGACTTCTTCGATTTCCTGTCGCGTCTCTACGCCACGCCCGGGGTTGTCGTGGTCGGCCGCTTTGGCGATCCGGAGTATCCGGCGGTGGTGTTGCGCCTCGACCGGTGAGGCCCGGATACACTGTGCCGAGCATGAATCGCCGAGCCTGGCTCCGGACGCTGGCCGCCGCCGGGGCGACCCACGCGGCCTCTGTCTTGCCGGGTGTCGCCTCGCCCCTGGTTTCACACACGGGATTGGCAGCGGTCGGCACCGCAGGCTGGCTGGGTGAAGCGTTGCCGGCGCTGCCGGTCGAGCCGCGACGCCTGCGGGCGTACGACCTGCGGGTGCAGGCGGCCTACACCGCCGCGCGGGCCGGGGCGCCCGCCCACCTGGCGAATGCCGACGAGGCCAGGCTGCCGGCCTTCCTCGGCATGTTCAGCAAGGGGCTACCGCACGATCACTTCGGGTTCGTCGAGCCCGAGGCGTACCGGATGCTGGCGCGCGCCGCCGCCTCGGGGCAGGGCACGCAGTTCGAAGCGGTGCCGATGGGTGGCTCACGCCGGCTGGTGTCGCCACAGGCCGCGTTTGCCTTCGCGCTCGACGGGCTCGATGCGGCGATGGTCGACGTGGCGGCGCCCCCGTCGATTGACAGCCCGGTCTTCGCCGCCGAGGCGGTCGAACTGTACTGGATGGCACTGCTGCGCGATTTGCCGTTCGCGCGCTATCAGGACGACGCGCGGGCCGCCGGTTCGGCACGCGAGCTCACGAAGGTGTCGGGTCGTGCGGTGACCCCGGCCACCTTGTTCACGCGCCAGGCGACGCCCTCGTCGTCCATCGGCTTCGTCCAGCCGCCGGGCGGGTTCGTCTCGCAGTTCCTGCTGCGGCCGGTGCCGATGGGCGCGCAGGCCATGTCGGCACGGATTGGCGCACAGACGTCGGGTGAGCAGTTCCTCACCAGATGGGACGGCTGGCTGGCGTCGCAGAACGGCGCGCTGCCGGCGGTCGACGTCTCGTACGACGGTCGGCGCTTCATCAGTACCGGACGCGACCTGGCGACCTGGGTCCGCACGGACTACCCGGGCCAGGCCGGCGTGCAAGCGGCGTTGATCCTCGAGTCACTGCGTGCGCCGGTGAGCGAGCGCCATCCGTACGTGCAGTCGCGCAACCAGGCCGGATACGTCACCTTCGGGTTGCCGTTCGTGGTCGACCTTGCCTCGCGCGTCGCGATGCACGCGCTGCGGGCGGCGTGGTTCCAGAAATGGGTGCTGCACCGCCGTTTACGTCCCGAAGAGCTCGGCGGCCACCTCGAGGCCGCGGCCTCGGGGGCGCCGGTGGTGGTCTGGCCGGACCAGCGGCTGATGCAGTCGGAGGCGCTCGGGCAGGTGCGGCAGCGGACCGGCACCCTGCTGCTGCCGATGGCGTGGCCCGAAGGCGCGCCGTTGCATCCGTCGTATCCGGCGGCGCACGCAGCCACCGCCGGGGCGATGGTCACCGTGCTCAAGGCCTATTACGACCACGCCTGGGTGCTGCCGGATCCGGTCGAGCCCACCGCCGACGGTCGCGAGGTGCAATCGCTGCAGGCGTCGCTGACGGTGGGCGACGAACTGGACAAGCTGGCGTGGAACGTCGCGGTCGGTCGCGCCTTCGCCGGCGTGCAGTGGCGCAGTGACGCCGAGGCCGGACTTCGGCTTGGCGAGACCGTGGCGCTCGCCTTGCTCCGGGAGCTCGCCGAGTTCCTGCCCGAGCGCACCGCAGCGTTCGAAGTGCGTCAGTTCGATGGCCAGATCGTCAGTGTCTAGCCTGGGGCTGGGGGCTCGGGCTGGGATACGGGCGGGGGCTCGCCTCCGCTCGGCGATCAGTCGAAGAAATAATGCGCCAGTGCGGCGACGCGGGCGCTACCGAACTCTGGTCCGCGCAACACACCGACCTCGAAGTCGTTGCCCGCTGCCACGCTCAGCTCGGCGCTGACCTTGAGCCGCGGCAGCGCCCGAAAGCCGAACTCGACGCCGCCGACGCCGGCTGGCCTGACGTCCGAGTCGTTGAAGTCGCCGATGTCGGTGCGGATGATCCGCAGGCCGGCGCCGGCGTACGGACGCACGTTAACCGAGCCATCCCCGAAATCACCGAACGCGAAGATGACGGTCGGTTCGAAGCGCAGGTACGCGACATCGTCATTGCCGAAGTCGTCTCCCGAGAAGCCGAGGTGCGCCTGCACCCCGAAGCGGTCGTTGATCCAGTAGCGAAAGCTCGGCCCGATCTCGAATTCCGACAGGCCCACCACCGCACCCAAGCCCACACTGCCGAGGCTCGGCCCCGCCGAAGCGCGGCCCCGTCGTGACT
>JACDAO010000281.1 GCA_013695405.1 Acidobacteriota bacterium
GCGATACGCCGGACAACGAAATCCTGTTCTTCACGCAGTCGCGCTTCAACCGGGTCGGGGGCTACTTCGGCTACTTCTTCGAGGCCCAGTTTGTCGGCGACGCCCATCCCTTCGAGGACGAAGCGACGTTCCTGAGCGTGGTCGATCTGTCCAACGTCCAGCAGTTCGCGATGTTTCGCCAGGGCGACCGCTACTGGTTCGGGCTCGAGGATCAGTTCGGCCGGGTCACGCCGGGCGTCTGCACCGATCTGGCGCAGCAGCCGTGCGCCGACTACGACTTCAACGACTTCATGCTGGCGATGACCCTCCAGGACCGCGCCGTGCCCGAGCCGACCAGCCTGGCGCTGCTCTCGGCCGCCCTGTTCGGTGCCGCCTGGTACCGTCGTCGCCGTTCGTAGCCGCCGCGTTTGTAGCCGCCGGCGCATTTGTAGCCACCGGCGCATTTGTAGCCGCCGGACTCGTCCGGCGGTCTGCCCTCTCCACGCGCGTAGCCGGCCGACGCCTACGTCTGCGCCGCCAGGACGCCAAGATAGCGCTCGACAGCGTCCTGCCAGGTGGGTAGCGGCGCGCCCAGCGCCGCCGCCAGTCGCTCGTTGGACAGCGCACAGTAGACAGGCCGGCGCGCCCGCAGCGCCACGTCACGCACCGAGGTCAGTCGCAACAGCGACGGGTCGGCGCCGATCGCCTGCGCGAGGTGGCGGCCGACGTCGGCCCAGGTGCCCTGCCCGCTGTTGACGCAGTGGTACAGCCCCGAGCCCTTCTCACCCGCCAGCAGCCCCATGGTCGCGTCCCGCACATCGATGACATAGCTGGGGGTGACGACGCGATCCATGAAGACCGGCGTCTCGCGACCCTCGCGCAGCGCGCTGACGATCTTGTCGACGCTGCTGCGCGCCTGCCGTCCACCGAACAGGCTCTCGACCCGCAGCACGTACCAGCGCGGCGCATCCTGCGCAAACCACTCGCCGAGCAGCTTGGAACAGCCGTAGACGCTGACCGGTCGCGCCCGATCGGCCTCGTCGTAGGGACGCGCGCCCTCGCCGTCGAAGACGAAGTCGGTGCTGTAGTGGACCAGCGTCGCCGCGGCCTGCGCGGCCGCCGCGGCCATCGACCGCACTGCCAGCGCATTGACCGTCAGCGCGGTCGCCGCGTCGTCTTCCGCGCCGTCGACGTCGTTGTACGCCGTGCAGTTGACCAGCACGTCAGGACGAGTCGTGCGAACCGCGTCGAGCACCGCGTCGTGATTGGTCACGTCCACGTCGCGGCGCGCCAGCGACACCACATCGTGCCCCTGCAGGTCGGCAAAGGTACCGCCGAGCTGACCGCCGGCACCGAGAATCAGCAACTTCATCGGAACTCCGCGATCTGGCGATCGTCCAGCACGCCTTCCCAGCGCGCCACCACCGCCGTCGCGAGGCAGTTGCCGGTGACGTTGATGGCGGTCCGGCCCATGTCCAGGACCTGGTCGATGCCCAGCAGTATGGCGGCGCCCTCGAGCGGCAGCCCGAACGACGTCAGCGCCGCGGTCAACACCACCAGCGCGCCCCTCGGCACGCCAGCCACGCCCTTGCTCGTGAGCATCAGGGTCAGCATCATCACCACCTGCTGTCCGACCGACAGCTGGATGCCCGCCAGCTGCGCCACGAACACGCTGGCAATCGACAGGTACAGCGTCGATCCGTCGAGGTTGAAGCTGTAGCCGGTCGGCAGCACGAAGCCGACGATGTTGCGCGGCACGCCGAAGCGGGCCATCACGTCGAGGGCCTTGGGCAACGCCGCCTCCGAGCTGGCCGTGGTGAAAGCGATCACGAACGGCTCGCGGATGGCGCGCAGGAAGGTGAAGAATGGCACCCGGATCAGCAGGGAGACGCCGCCAATCACCAGCAGCAGGAACAGGAACAGCCCCAGGTACATCACGCCGACGAGCTTGCCGAGCGTCAGCAGGATGCCGAGCCCGCGGCCGCCGACCGTGGCGCCCATGGCGGCCATCACGCCGATCGGCGCGAACCGCATCACGTACCCGGTGAAGCGGAACATCACCTGTGCCACCGCTTCGAGAAACTCGGTGACCGGTCGGCCACGCTCGCCGACCGCAGCCAGCGCGACGCCGAAGAAGGTCGCGAACACCACCACCTGCAGAATGTCGCCGCGCGCCATGGCGTCGAAAATCGAGGTCGGGACGAGATGCAGCACGATCTCCCAACCGGTCTGCTGACGCTGTGCCATCGCCGCCACTTCGGCGGTGCTCGGCGCGGTCAGGGCGACGCCGGCGCCGGGCTGGAAGTAGTTGACCAGCCCGAGCCCGAGCAACAGCGCGAACGTCGTCGCGACCTCGAAGTAGACCAGCGCCTTGATGCCGATCCGGCCCATCGCCTTCATGTCGCCGGTGCCGGCAATGCCGACCACCAGCGTCGAGAACAGCAGCGGCGCGATGATCATCTTGATCATCCGCAGGAAGACGTCGGCCAGCGGCTTCAGGCTGACCGCCAGGTCGGGCATGGTGGCACCGAGCACGATCCCGAGCGCCAGCCCGGCGAAGATCTGGGTGGTCAGTGCGGGCCAGCGCGAGCCGACCGTCGGACCGGTCGGACCGGTCGGACCGGTCGGGGCGTGCGAGTCGAGTCGAGCCATTGCGACGGGCACCTGCGCGGGCCGGCGTCAGCCGCGCGCGTAGAAGGCAGCGATGGTCTCGACCACGTAGCGCTGCTGCGCCTCCGTGAGCTCGCTGTAGATCGGCAAGGACAGCGTGTCCTGAGAAGCGCGCTCGGCCACCGGCAACGCGCCGGGCGGGACGCCGAGCGAGGCGAAACAGGGTTGGAGGTGGAACGGGACGGGATAGTAAATTTCCGAGCCGACGCCGTGATCGCGCAGGTGCGCCCTGAGCGCGTCGCGCCGCGCCGCGCGGACCACGAACTGGTTGTAGATGTGGCGCCGCCCCGGCAGCTCGACCGGCAGGTCGACCGGGATGGTCGGCCTGATCGCGGCAAACAGCGTACGGTAGCGGGCTGCGTTGGTCCGCCGCGCCTCGGTCCAGACCCGCAAGTGCTGCAGCTTGACTCGCAACACCGCCGCCTGCAGCGCCGCCAACCGGAAGTTGCCGCCGACGCGTTCGTGATGGTAGGTCCGCTGGGCGCCGTGGACTCGGAGCATTCGGACGATCGCAGCGTGGCCGTCGGCAGCGACCGTGACCAGACCCGCGTCGCCGGCGGCCCCGAGGTTCTTGCTCGGATAGAACGAGAAGCAGCCGAACTGGCCAATCGTGCCGAGCGCGCGACCGTGGTAGGTGGCGCCGATCGCCTGCGCCGCGTCCTCGATCACCGCCAGCCCGTGCTCGCCGGCCACGGCCATCACCGCGGTCATGTCGGCGGCCTGGCCGTACAGGTGCACCGGGATGATCGCGCGGGTCCGCGGCGTGATCGCCTGCCGCACCGCGTCGACGTCGATGGTGAAGCCGACCGGCTCGATGTCGACGAGCACCGGCGTGGCGCCGAGCCGGGTGACGCACCCGGCGGTCGCGAAGAACGAATAGGTCGGGACGATGACCTCGTCGCCAGGTCCGATCCCGAGGGCCATCATCGCGACCAGCAACGCGTCGGTGCCGGACGTCACGCCGATCGCGTGCGCCGCGTCAAGGTAAGCCGCGACTTCCGCTTCGAAGGCGCTGACCTCTGGGCCGAGGATGAACTGCTGCGTGTCGACGACCCGCGTCAGCGCGTCGACCACGGCATCACGAATCGGCGCATACTGGGCAGCGAGGTCGAGCAGCGGCACCTGCATCACTGGCTGCATGCTACACTCGGCGCGCCGTGGCGGCCAACGATCTCCGCGCGCTGGTGGCCTATCGCGGTCTGCTCCGTGGCCTCGTCCAGCGCGACCTCACTGTCAAGTACAAGGGCTCGGTGCTCGGCTTCGCGTGGTCGTTGCTGCACCCGCTGGTGATGGCCGCTGTCTACACGCTGGCCTTCCGCTACATCGTCAAGGTGCCGATCGAGCGCTTTCCGCTGTTCCTGCTCAGCGGCCTGCTGCCGTGGATGTACTTCACCGGCGCACTCGGCGCCGCGACCAGTTCGATTGCCGACAACGGCACGCTGGTGCGCAAGGTCGCCTTCCCGCGGGCGGTCCTGCCGTTGGCGGCGGTGACCTCGGCGCTGGCGCAGTTCGCGCTGATGTACACGGTGATCGTGCCGACCGCGCTGGTGATGGGCGGCGGCGTCTCGCTGGCGTGGCTGGCGATCTTCCCGGTGGTGGTCTGTCAGACCGCGTTCACGGCGGGCCTCGGACTGCTGCTCGCGACCGCCTACGTGTTCGTCCGCGATGCCCGCCACCTGCTCGACGTCGCCCTGCAGATCTGGTTCTGGGTGACGCCAATCGTCTATGCCGCCAGCCTGGCGCCGCCGCCACTCCAGCGATGGCTGCAACTCAATCCCATGCTGCATTTCATCACGGCCTACCAGCAGATCGTCGTTCGCCACCTGGTGCCGTCGGCAACGGCGTTCGCGCTGCTGACGCTGCTGGGCGTGGTCAGCCTGACCGCTGGCTGGTTCGTGTTCGGCCGCGCGCAGAAGCGCTTCGCGGAGTACGTCTAGCGCGCCGGCCCCAGCCTCAGTGATCAGCGCACGATGCGGGCCTCGCCCGACGACGCGGCACGCGGCCACTCGATGCGCGGTTCGACCCACACCGGCACGTCGTTGACCGCGTTGCCCCAACGCTCGGGCGTGGTCTCGAAGACCACGGTGATCTGCTGGCCGGCCCAGCGATCGAGCGGCACATAGCCCGGATGTTCGTTCTTGTGCGTCTCGATCAGCATCGGCACCAGCGTGAAGTGCGCCACCGGGAGGCGCGCGCCGCGGTGCTCGATGACCACGTCCATCGTGATCCCGTCGCTCTCCCGGTTCCACATGTCGGGACGCATCGCCGCACCGAACTGCAGCACCGACCCGCGCGGCACCTCGACGGTCCAGGCCAGCCGCGTCGACGGCATCGCCACGATCACCCGGCGCAGGGGCCCGAAGAAGACGACCCGCTCGCGCGACACACCTTCGTGCAACGAGCGCCAGGTGGTCGTGATGCGCGCATCCGGCAGGTGGTCGATCAGGTCGAGCGTGCGCCGAACGGGTGTCGGCCACAGTGCCACCAGCAGGCACGTCGAGATGGCGACCAGCAGGAACGGACGCGCCAGGCGCAGCACCGGCGGCGTGACCACCACGCCCCGAGGTCCGCATGCCGGAACAGGGGCAGCGCGTACGGCAGGCAGGGCGGCCGAGCGTTGGGGCAAGACGCCGCTGGCGCTGGCGCAGGTCCAGGCCAGCAGCAGGTTGAACGCCAGCACGAGCACCAACACCGTCGGCCAGGCACGCAGCCAGGCCGGCCACGGCCGCAGCACCTCGTGCAGCCAGTACGGCAGGGTCGCCCGCCGGGAGCTGGTTCGCAACACCAGATCGCCCCATTGCTCGACGCCGTCGGCAAAGCAGCGGCCGGTCGGCAAGACGTCGTCGCGGGTGGCGCGGAAGCCGAGGGCCGGACCCTGGCCCCGCCGGACGTGCCGCAGACCGAGTTGATAGGTGCGACCCCGCGAGTGGTGAATCTGCGGCAACGGCACGTGCAGCGACGCGGGCCGGGCCGCCTCGCCGGCCGGCAGGACGAGACGGGTCAGGCGGACACGGCGCTCGCCGGCAACCGCGTGCAAGTCGACCACCAGATCGCCGTGCACCGCGGTCGTGCCGTCGAGCACCGGTCGCAGCCAGATGCCGTCGAACCCGTCCGCACCGATGGTGAAGGTCTGTGTCAGCCCGGCCGGCGACGCGGCCGAGAGGATCCCCGACGCGTCGCGGGCCTCCCATGTCGACGCGAGGCCATGCGGCGTGAACAGCCAGCGGTCGACCTGCCAGGCGACCAACGCCCCGAAGAGCAATCCACACACGACCCACGCGCGAACTGACGGACGCACCGCGGCAGCGTAGAACAATTTCAGAATTTCAAAATTTCAGAATGGAGCACCACCACGAGGTACGAACGACTGACCGCCTTGGTGACACCCTGCAATGGTGCTTTTCTCCAATTCTGCAATTATCTGAGGCTGCGCAGGCGGTGCATGAGCTGTGGGTGTCGTCCGAACGCGTCGTACAACTCGCCGTAGATCGCGTACAGCGCGTCGTAACGCCGGTGCGCCGTCGGGTCCGGCCGGTACCGGTCGGTGGGTGCCGGAGCCATCGCCGCCGCGGCGTCCTCAACCGTCGCGTGACCGCCGGCCTGCCGACCCGCGGCGACGGCGCCGAGCATCGCCGCGCCAAGCGCCGAGGCCTGTGACGCGCCGGCCACTTCGATCTCCAGTCCCACGACGTCGGCGTAGATCTGCATCAGCAGTCGATTGCGCGTCAACCCGCCGCCGGCGACCAGCCGGGTGATCGGCACGCCGCCCTGGGTCAGCGCGTCGGCGATGACCCGGGTGCCGAACGCGGTGCTCTCGACCAGCGCCCGATAGATGTGTTCGGGGCGCGTCGCCAACGTGGCGCCGATCAGCAGACCGCTCAGTTCGGCGTCGACCAGGGTGCTGCGGTTGCCGTTCCACCAGTCCAGCGCCACCAGTCCGGTCTCGCCAGGGCGCAGGGTGCTCGCCCGTTCCGACAGCACGTCGTGGGGCGACACGCCGCGCTGCGCCGCCTCGTCATGGATCTCGCCTGGCAGCAGGGTGTCGACGAACCACGCGAAGCTGTCGCCGACCGCCGCCTGCCCCGCCTCGTAGG
>JACDAO010000282.1 GCA_013695405.1 Acidobacteriota bacterium
GGCCGACACCGCGGCGTCGCCAGAGGCGCGCGTCGACGCGATCGCGCTGCTGGCGCTGGCCGATGCGCCCGCGCATCGGCGGGTCTTCGAATCGGTGATCACCTCGTCGGAACCCGATGCGGTGCAGATCGCCGGGGTCGACGCCTTCAGGCGCCTCCCGGCGGACCTGGTGCCGGCGTTCCTGCTGGCCCGGTGGCCGACGCTGACCGCGCCGGTGCGCAGCGCCGCGGCGACCGTGGTGCTGTCGCGCCGCGAGGGCTCCGAAGCAATGCTCGACGCGCTGCAGGCCGGCACCGTCAAGGTCTGGATGCTGAACTTCGCCCAGAAGCGCAGCCTGATCATGCATCGCGACGAACGTATCCGGGCCCGATCGCGGACCGTACTCGAGGAGTCGCCCGAGGCACGCGCGCGCATCGTCGCGCGCTATGCGGCCGCGCTCGGCGGTCGCGGCGACGCCGGTCGCGGCGCGGCGGTGTTCACGTCGAACTGCTCGATGTGCCATCAGGTCGACGGCAAGGGCGGTCTCGAGATGGGTCCGGATCTGTCAACGGTGCGGCACCGGCCGATGCCGCTGATCCTGGCTGACATCCTCGAGCCGAGTCGATCGATTGCCCAGCACTACGAGACCTACCAGGTCGAACGCGCCGGCGGCGACCCGCTGATCGGCGTGATCGGCGAGCAGTCGCCGACCAGCATCACCTTTCGGCAGGGCGCCGGTCAGAGTGTGACCGTGCCGCGACGGGACATTCGCCAGATGAACGTCGTGCCGCAGTCGACAATGCCCGAGGCGCTCGATCAGCAGGTCACACCCGAGCAGATGGCCGATCTGCTCGCCTACCTCACCACGCCGCCGAGACCGTCCACGCCATGACCAGAATCATCACGCTCTGCGGGGCGCTCGCTCTCTCTGCGATTCTGCTCGTCGCGCTGCCGCCGGATCGCCTGTCGGCCCAGAGCGCGGCCGCAGCCGTCGGCATCTTCGAAGGCCACGGCGACGTCGGCAAGGTGCTGCACCCCGGGTCGGTGCTGTTCGACGCCGCCACCGGCACATACCGGATGCGGGCCAGCGGGCACAACATGTGGGCCAACGACGACGCCTTTCACATGGCGTGGCAGAAGATCAGCGGCGACGCGACAATCACCGCCGACATTCGCTGGGACACCACCGGCGGCAATCCGCACAAGAAGGCCGTGCTGATCATGCGGCAGAGTCTCGATGCGGACGCCGCGTATGCCGATGCCGCTGCGCACGGCGACGGCACGTTCTCGCTGCAAGGGCGTGCGACCGCCGGCGCGCCGACCCATGAAGTGCAGGCCAACGCGCCGCGCCCGACCCGCCTGCAGCTGCGCAAGATCGGCGACTACCTCCACATGTCGTACGGCGTCGAGGGACAGCCGCTGCAGCTGTCGGGCGGATCGCTGCGGGTGCCGCTGCAGGGGCCGTTCTACATCGGCATCGGGCTGACCGCGCACGACCCCGCCGTCGTCGAGGACGCGAGCTTCAGCAACGTGTCGATCACCACCGGCAGCGTGGCGCTGCCCGACAAGCCGCGGCTGATCAGCACGCTCGAGACGGTGACGATTGCCTCGGGCGACCGCCGTACCGTCAAGGTGTTCCCGACCCGCGTCGAGGCCCCGAACTGGACCAGGGACGACACACTGATCTACAACAGCGGTGGCTTGCTGTACCGCATCCCCGTGGCCGGTGGCGAGCCCACGGTGATCGACACCGGCCTCGCCACCCGCAACAACAACGATCACGGCATCTCGCCAGACGGCACCAGGCTGGCCATCAGCGACCAGTCGCAGGAGAAGCGGCAGTCGCTGGTCTACACCGTGCCGATCGGCGGCGGCACGCCGACCCGCGTCACGGCCAACGGGCCTTCCTACTGGCACGGCTGGTCGCCCGACGGCGCGACCCTGGCCTACGTCGGCGAGCGCGGCGACGGCAACTTCGACATCTACACCAGCCCGGTGACCGGCGGCGCCGAGACCCGGCTGACGACCGCTGCTGGCCTGGACGACGGTCCGGACTACTCGCCGGACGGGCAGTACATCTACTTCAACTCGGAGCGCGGTGGATCGATGCAGATCTGGCGGATGCGCGCCGACGGCAGCGAGCAGACGCAGATCACCTCGGACGACTTCAACAACTGGTTCCCGCATCCGTCGCCCGACGGCCAGCGGCTGGTGTTCCTGTCCTACGATCGCAGTGTCCAGGGTCACCCGCAGAACAAGGACGTCACGCTGCGGCTGATGACGGTGGCCGACCGGCGGATCACCGTGCTGGCGGCGCTGTTCGGCGGCCAGGGCACGATTAACGTGCCGTCGTGGTCGCCCGACAACCGGCGCCTGGCGTTCGTCAGCTACCTGCTGCTGCCGCCGGAGTAAGGCGAGCGCGTAGCCCCACCCGGCCGCCCACACCGCGGCGCCGGGCCTCGGGCCTCAGGCCTCAGACGGCCTGCGGTCACCGCATGAGAAGGCGCCGGACTTGTCCGACCGCTACTGGCCCGCCCGGCGGTTTGCGCCGGACAAGCCCGGCGCCTACGATTCGGGCGACCTGGCCGGGCGCCTCACCGAAGCCGGCATGACCGTCGACGGCCCGGCCTGGCC